>NZ_CAXTBM010000075.1:12947-24804 GCF_964242765.1 uncultured Hymenobacter sp. | reverse complement strand
ACCCTAGGGTTTGCCGGCGCTTTTGCCTTCGTAGCCGCTCGCACTTAGTGCTGCACCATAATGCGCCGGGTGACGTGGGCTGTGCCGGCCTGCAAGCGCAGGATGTAGACCCCACCAGCTAGGTTGTTTAAGTCCAGCTGCAAGGTCGTGCCAGCCGCGGGTAGGGTGGCATCCTGCTGGCGTACCACTTGTCCTAGACTATTGAGTAGCGTGACCTGTACGCGCGGCGCACCTGCTACCGCTGGCACCCATACCTTGACTTGCTCGCTGGCCGGGTTGGGGTACACTTCTACATTGCCAGTTGGGGACCAGGGTGCGTTGGTGCCCAAAAGGGGCAGGCTAAAGCGCAGCTCAAAGCGGTCCAAGATGGGGTTAAGCACGTCTATCGGCGTCAGATTGACGCTGAAGACAGAATCGCGCAGATGTACCACCCTGTTGGCAACCTTATCGTATAGGTACGGGCTCAAATTCAGTGGCAAGCTATTCAACATAACCGAATCGGGGCCCAGGATGTACCGGCCGGGGGCATTCGCCTTAAGCGTGAGCGGAAAGACCGCAGTGGCCATGTCGTTAACTCCCTTAACCGACAGTTCCTGGTTGTCTTTGTTGGCAATGCTAAGGGCCACATTGCTGCGGGCTTGCAAATCGCCGGCTTCGGCATCGTATTCTGAATTGAACCCAGCTTCGGCGACGGGAATTGAGGAAGCGGTAGCGTCACTATACACCGTCACCCAACTAAAGTTGACACTGGACTCCTGGGTAGCGGCCGTGGTTCCCAGGCCGCGGCATCCAAAAGAATTGCAGCCATTGCCTTTGGGGCGCGCCGTTACACCCGACTGCTCCCTGGCCTTTGCTATCCGGTTGAAGTCCGCCTGGATGGCATAATCCACTACCCGCTGGGTGTTGCGGAAAGTAAGCGTGCCGCTCGTGTTTCCTTTTTTCACGCGCACAAAGAAAGCCTGTCCCGCCGCAATGATGGGACTGGCCGTGCCCGCACCATTCACGTAGCTGCGGTAGTAGCCCTTGCCAGGACCAGTGCTTTCGTACACGTAAATGGCCGCTTCCAAGCCAGCGCGGTCGGCAGCGGCTACCTTGTCCCAGTCGAGCGGCGAAGGATAGGGGTTGCTAACCAAGTGCCAGCCGGCATAATACGCGTAAGAACTGTTGTTGCGAGCCAGAACTAAGGTGGTGTCGCCGTTGTTGAGGGTGCCCACAAAATTCACGGTGGTGGCCGCCGGAATTGCCGCTGCGTAGCCGCGCCCCTTTGTTAGCCGCGAGTTAACTGGAATAGGTTGCGGAGAGAAGCCATAGGTGATGAGGGGCAACGTGTCGCGCTGCGTAGCCGACCGGTTTTGGTCGTAGTCATATACTGCTGCCGGCGCCAATACATTGGCCGTAGCGCCGCGCACGGGCGTGCCATAGTAGCGGAAGCCCGTGGCGCGGTTGGCTACGGGGTTGATGTAGCGCTGCACGGTTGCTTGGCCTACCACTGTCCCCGTGCCACTATTCACCACCAACGCCGTGCCGCTGGCGTCGGATAGCAACGTCAAGGCGTTGTTGTTGAGAAGCAGATTACCAGCACTGGCAAGAGTTAAAGTTTGGGCGATGCTGACGGGATTGGTGAGCGTAAGGCTGATGGGGTTGCTCGTCGTCAGGGCCCGAACCTGACTGGGAAGCCCCGTGCCCGTTACTTGCACCAGCGTGCCGGTATAGCTATAAGTAGCATTCGAAGAAAAGGAGCGGGTGCTCGTCTGCACCGCGCCTGTGGCCCCGCTGGTGGTAATGCCTTCCGCATTACTGGTGCTAAGCGTCGCGCCGGCTGCCAGCGCAAAGCTGCCGGTTCCTAGTACGAGGCTGGTGCCGGTATGAAGGGTGGCACCGTCCTGCACGCTCAACTGGCCTGTTACCGTTGCGTTGCCGCTTAGCGTCAACACGCCGGGCTTTATTACCGTGATGCTGCCGTAGGTGCCGGCCGGCAGGGGACGAGTATCATTAACGAGCAGGTTGCTCGCGCCCGTGCTGGGCACGACGAAATCATCCGCGCTGGTAACCATGTCTGTGGTGGTTGTCAGCGTCAGCCGCCCGGTGGTCGCTCCGATGGGCACTATAGCCGTTAGCTGCCGCGCCGAAGCGACTGTGGCGATTACTGGGGTACTAACGCCAGAGAAGCGCACTGCCATGGGGGCGCCCGGCGTGAAGCCCGTGCCACTCAGCGTAACAATAGTGTTGGCAGTTCCGGTTTGGGGTGAGAAACCCGTGATGACGGGCAGCACTCTGAAGGTGGCGACGCCTACGCTAGAGGTGCCGCACAAGTTGACGAGCGTCAGCGGACCGGTGGCGGCACTGTCTGGCACCGTGACCCGAATTTGAGTTGGCGACAGCAATACGAAAGCTGCAGTGCAGTTCCCAGCACTCTCACTCTTGAAAAGCACCCGCTTTATGCTTTCCAGGTTGGTACCGTTCAGCGTAATAGTAGTGCCTGCGCCGCCGAAGGCTGGGGTTGGGCTCGTGGTAGTGAGTCCGGGCGGCGGGTTCACCTTTACTATATTAGAACTCACCACACTGCCACCTATCGTCATTCTGACGGAATACTCACCGGGGCTGGTGACGGAAAACGTATTACTCGCCGAACCAACAACCTGCACATTGTCCTTCAACCAAGCGTACGTGATGCTAGTGGTGGTGGGAATGGGTGTTGCGGTGGTATTTAAGCTGCCATTATCATTGAGACGAGCAATGCGGTTGCGCGGAGTGCTGCTATAGTTAGTGAAGCTGCCGCCTACCAGCACTCGGTTATCCGGCTGTATCGTAATGGCATAGACCCCCGCGTTTACCCCCGCATTACTAAAGCCCGTGCCCACGTTGAAGATGGGGTCTAGGCTGCCATTATCATTGAGACGAGCAATGCGGTTGCGCGGAGCACCATTGTAGGAAGTAAACTCGCCGCCTATCAGCACTTTGCCATCGGGCTGTACTTCAAGATCGTATACCCCAGGATCTGTACCAGCGCCCACATTACCTAAACCCGTGCCTACCTGGAAGGTATTGTCAAGGCTACCATTGGGGTTAAGGCGGGCTATGCGGCTACGCGGAACGTTATCGTAAGTGGTAAAGGTGCCACCCGCCAGCACTTTACCATCAGGTTGCAAGGCCAGACCATATACAGAAGTATCGAAGCCCCTCCCTCTGCGGCTGCTTGCGCTGAAGGTCGTATCCAGACTGCCAAAGGTGTTGAGGCGAGCAATGTAGTTGCACGTATCGCCATTGTAGCGGGTAAAGAAGCCGCCCACCAGCACGTGTCCATCT
This sequence comes from uncultured Hymenobacter sp., assembly GCF_964242765.1. NCBI lineage: Bacteria > Pseudomonadati > Bacteroidota > Cytophagia > Cytophagales > Hymenobacteraceae > Hymenobacter > uncultured Hymenobacter sp. The sequence continues at coordinate 21,498 of NZ_CAXTBM010000075.1, read as the reverse complement.
GGCTGCAAAGCCAAGGCTCTTACACCAAAATTGAAGCCCGTCCCCACATTGAAGGTAGGGTCCAGGCTACCATTGGTGTTGAGGCGAGCAATGCGGTTAGGCGAGGTGCCATCGGTGGTGTTAAAAAAGCCACCCACTAGTATCTTGCCATCTGACTGTACGGCCAAGGTTAGTACACCACCATTATCAATGATTGAGCCCGCATTAAAGGTAGGGTCCAGACTGCCATCAGGGTTGAGGCGAGCAATGCGGCTACATGGAGTATTATTGTAACGGGTAAAGAAGCCACCCACCAGCACTTTGTCATCTGGTAGCACCGCCATAGCTATTACATTATCATTGAAGCCGGTGCCGGTGCGGAGGGTAGAGTCTAAACTACCATCCGTGTTGAGGCGGACAATGTGGTTGTGCGTAACGCCATTGTAAGTGGAAAAGTGGCCGCCCACTAGCACCTTGCCATTAGATTGCACGGCTATGGCTCTTACTCCAATACTGCTGTCATTAAAGCCCGTGCCCACATTGAATTCCGGATATACCGCCGTGGCTATCAGCGTCTGAGGAGTGCTAGAACACAGATTTAGTGGCCCAGCGGGCGTTACACGCGCCGCCGTCAAGAGCGTCGTCGGGCTTTGTGCTAAGGCGGTGCTGGCGCTTAACCAGAGCAGGAACCAGAGCAGCCACAGGCTGATTCCGTTTTTGCGCCGATTTGGGGTACTACAAAGTAGAGAGTGGGTCATAAGCTAGGCAGGTAATGAATACAGAAGAGCATCACTCCTATTCACAGGATAATACAATGCCCTGTATTATGTTTAACTGATTGTGCGTAACGGAGTTATACTTGGCAAGCTACGAATAGTAAACACGTAGCCATTAGTATGGCCGAGAAAACAGTCAAATTATTCCTGAAAACAGTCAATTACCTGAAACTGCAAAAGTGCGGCCTTTCCATGCCGGCTCTCAACTACTACAACAGCTCCCGTTCCCGCAGCAAGGTGTAAGTGAAGCGGTTCTTGATTTGCTGACGATAGGTCTCACAAATACATAGCAACTCGTTGTGGTCCGACTTGCGCTGAAACACCTGGCAGCCAGCCGACCAGTTGCCGATGCGGGGCGTGGCTCCCAAGGAGTTTGCCCGGTGAATATTAACGCCGAATAGGCCTTCTTCAATCACTTTCGTTTCCTCGGCTGTAATATCCCGGTCATTGTCGCGGTAAACTTTAACCTTGCCATTAACTTGCACTAGGGCCGGATGGTCGGGCTTGCTTTGATGAAAACCTAGTTGATATGTGCCAGTGTATTGTCCGGGCACGAGCACGGCACAGCCCAGTTTGCTAAGCGGTTTTTGCAGATAGAACAGGCCAGGCGTGGTGGTGATAATCCAGGCTTTCATGCGTTCAGTACCCGCCGTGGCGGCTAGCTGCTTAAGGGCAAAAGTTGTATTGGCGCCCGCCACGCCGTCGGCTTTGATGAGCTTGCCATCTTTGCCCGTAAACAACCAGGTTGCCAAAAACTGCTGTTGGGCCAGCACTGATAAGCCGGCCGGCATACTGGGTTGGTGCCAGCAGCACACCAGCAAATCGTTGAAGATATCCGGGAGTGTTAGATTGGTGCGAATACCGATGATATTCAACTGGGTGGGGTTCCAGGCATACCCTAGGTTCTGGACCGACGTTTTTAGGGAGGCAGGCGTAAGGGTTTTCATAGCAGGTGGTGGGCGGTAACTGATTTTTCGTGGAAGGGCAGTTTTGAAATTCAAGCAGTAGGCTGAGCCCAGCAAACTTCAGTTTACTTGCGCCCATCCCGGCTAGTGGCTCATGCCTAGTCTGTAACCTAACTTGAAGTTGCTTCTGTAGCCTCGGCAATTTCTTCGGTAGCGGCCTCCACCGCCACGAGATTCCCCGATTCTTCGGTGGCAGCGGGTGCTATTTCCTCTTGGCCATCGGCCAGCACATGTTCATCAGCCATGGTTATAAACACGGGCGTGGTTTCAGTCGCCGGGACGACAGCGGAGGAAACAGGCGGCGGGCCAGGTGGGGCGGCAATTACAACCACAGATTCGCTTGGGGCGGTATTTTCGGCGTGCTCGACTAGTGGCGGCTGGTTTTTGTGCAAGTCGGCCAGCGCGTTCTGCATCTGCCGCACCCAGCCAGCTAGCTCCAGTTCCAGCACCTGCTCGGTGTGTTCCACCAGCAAATCGATGTTCGACTGTTGAAGCTGGGCTTCTGCCGATAAGGCGTTCCACCAGGCCCGGATGTTCGAGAGGTTGGTAGCGGCTTGGTTGAACTTGATGAGCGAGCTTTCGGTCTGCCGGTAGCTCAGAAAAGTGCCCAGTGCCGCCACCAAGGAAGTCGTTAGCGCAATCCAAACCTGTTGGCCAATAGCCGCCAGGTACGTGCCCACTCCGCCCAGGATAAAAGTGAGCCACGATAGCACTTTCATCTGCCGCTCTAGCCCTACTGCCTTCCGGCGGAAATACGCCAGCTGACTGCCCAGCCTGATTTCCACGTACCGGGCGGGCGTCAGGAAGCCAAAGCCAGTATCGGCGGTTGCGGCCCCCATGCCCGGCGGAAAGCCTTGTTTCTTGTTGTAAGGCACCAGCGAAGAAGAATTCACTTCCGTCTGCATCGTGCGCCGGGTAATATCTTCAATACGCTCCGCCAGCTGCGGTTCGGCATTCTCCCGATAGTGCATGGCCCGGGTCCGGTACCGGTATATTTCGCGCTTGATAGCCTCGGCACCGGCGCGCAGCAACAGCCATTTGGTGCCCTGCTTGAAGCGGCTGACCGCCGTTATCAGGATCGTCAGCGTAATCGGAATCAGGATCAATACATGATGCACTAGCCACCAGCCAATATAGTTTTGCTTCAGCAGCTCGGGCGCGGCCAGCAAGCTTCCGGCGGCGGTGTCTTTGGGTCCGTAGAGCTGCTGTCCGATGGCCAGGGCCGTGCCTATCAATCCGAGCAAGATGATAAGCTGTTGAAGTTGGTCGAAGCGTTTTTGCTGATAATTGGCGTTTGCATCGTAATCGGCAAAGGTTTCCCAGGCTTGCAGGAGCACATGGTCGGCGCCTAGCTCGCGGATCAAGTGTCGCTCCAGTCCTTGCACAGAACCACTCAGTGGATAAAAGCGTAGTTCGCCGTCGGCCAGAATTTCCGCCATCAGCGGGTCATCCGGGGGCGTGTCGGGCGTCTGCCAAGCGGCGGCCAGGGCATCAGCCAGGCCGCCGCTACCCGCTATTACCAGCAAAGGCAGCTGTAGCCGCACGGCCCGCACCACTTCCTGCATAGCCGTAGGCCCGCCGCCCACCAGCACCATCAATGCGGGTACCTGGCTCGTTGTTGGGGCAGTAGGCTTACGGGTTTGGGGCGGCGTTTCGGTCTTGACGGCTAGTGCCTGAACCAGGCCGAACAGCATGGAGGTTTCGCTACCCCAGCTATTGCCTTCCACCAGCACGAAGTGCGAATGGTTTACCTCAAGCGGCACACCGGCAGCCAAGTTGCCTGGGTACGTGACCAGCGCGGCCGGCGCCACCCCAATAAGTGTGGAGTAGCCCCCCCGGCTGGCAACTCCTTCTCCTACTAGATTCATTACGCCCGCCTGCGTGCCGCCATCCACTAGCACAGCATCAGCTTCCAAAGCCGCCCGGGCAATACCGCGGTTGAAAAATTGGGTAAGCTTAGGTAGTACGGCTTGGTCGATGCTATCGGCGGCCCCAATGAGGCCCAACACTGCTTTATACGGCCCAATGGCTAACTCGCTAAGCACAGCTTCTGCGCCGTCTGCGGGTTCTGGAAAGACGGCTACAGCAACCGTTTTGGCATCAAACTCAATAGATGTCTTTTTCATCATTCAAATCAACCACCGGTTGGATTTAGGGAAACAAGCGTTACGCAACATATGGCGCTTGCCCCGGCTTTTCGCTTGGCAAGTAAACTTTAGCATTACGCCGTGAAGGTTTCCTGGCAGCGGCTCATCCAGCTGGTTAGGTATTTCTGCATCTGGCTGTTGGTTTTTAGATTCAATTCTTGCTGAAAGAAGTTGTGCCAAGGCGCCAGCGCTAACGTTTCGGCGGAAGTGAAGCTGCCGGTGCGGTAGTTGTAAAACGCGCGGCGCATGGCCACAAAGCGGGTGTAGAAGGTTTTTTGATCTACAGCGTTCAGGGCAGCAATGGTACGCGGCCCCACCTTGCCATCAAGCACTAGCTTGACGCCAAATTCGGTGGCGAGCAGAAACTGGAGCATCTTGGCCGGCCGGGCGATACCCGCGTTAACTCCATGATCGGCAAGTTGTTCGGCCACGCACTGCGAGTGCACCAAGTCCAGGCTTAGCGAATCCCAGTACGAGGCTTTGTAAAAGCTTTTCACCAAAGCATTCAGCGCTTTTTCCGTTTCCAGAGCTTTGCTCAGTGTCCGCCAGCCTGCCCGCGGCACCGGCGTAGCCAGAGAGGCCCGGGTTTTTACGGCATCCACGGTGGGCCAGCCCGTCCAGTTCGGATGGTAGGCGCGGGCAATGCCTTTGTAGGTTTCGCCGCCGGGGTCTTGCAGGTCATGGCAATACCCCCCCTCATGAGCCAGTAGCGTCGGGTAGTAGTGCGTAAAATCAGCCATTGTGAAACAACTGTTTGAAAGTTGGAAACCTAAAGCGGGTTTACTTTCTGCTAATTATATAGAATATCTTGATTATCAAGGTTTTTATGAGCAACAGGGCGCGACGCACCCAATAAATCAGCTACCTATTCCTGTAATAGGTGCCAATCTGGTTGCAATTAGTCGAGTTGGGTGCTTTGGGCCAGGCGTTACTCGGTTAGAATGGCATTCTGCTGGTGCACCCCTTCCATTTGGCGAGCCAGGGCCTGCATGGCCGACACGTTGAGCATGCCCAGGACCTCATACTCCACGGTCCGCCCGTCGGTGTATTTCAGGCCGAATACTTCCGCTAAATTCAGGTCCAAGGACAATACCAATTGCTCAGATCTTAGCGCTGGCTTACCTTCCGGCCCTGGTTGTAATAGTGGCGCGCTTTGTACTGCTGTCGGCAAAGTTCACCCAACCTCCCGCGAATGAGATTGAGGCGGTTGAGGTAATCACAGCGGCGCGAAACCACCAGTGGTTTCTGCAAATAGTCGCGCGCAAGGCGCCCGTAAAGGCTAACCACCTGACTAGTCAAATTGGTATGGGCGACGCTCGTCGCTGGTGGAGCTCATGGTTTGTCCCTGCAAGGCGTAGTCAACGACCTAGACATAATGGCTTTGCTGTCCAGCCATGAGGACTCGTTGGCCCCGGCACTGCATCTGCACGCCAATACTATGGATGCAATTAAATAGTAACTGGGCGAGACCTAGCCGAATTAGAGCCGAATCATACTTCACTAGACTTCGGACTGTAAGGTTTCAGCATGTCGCCGATACTTGCGCGGTAAGCCACTGTTCGTTTTCCGAATCATGACGGAAGGAAGATAACGTCCTTTTCTGTCTCACTTGATAGACCACCTCACCCTTGTACATGTAGGATGGCATCTGCGGGTGAGGAAAACCAAGGATTGATAATTTTCAATGGTGGAAGCGAGCATCCACTTAGGGCTGCGGACGACTAGTGCCGTCGAGTCCGGTTAATGAACGCACTAGTGGCGTCATAGCTCTGCTGATAGTATAGCTCACATGACGCCAGTTGCTCGCTATTATCGTCGCGTACAAATCAGGCTTAAGCGAATTCCTCTTACAGGAGGTGGTAGTCCCGCTAGCACGAGTAGAGAAGAACGCGAGGCACAGCGCGGATAAAAAGTAAAACAAAGAAGAATCAGGCTCATTTTCGAGCTTGGCCTCCAGTTGCTAAAGCAATTTGCGCTTTACTTTTTCTTTATGCGGCAACTCTTTCTGAGCGTCCGGTCGAAGCGCGAAATAGTCCGTTAGCGCTGCCTCCAGAATGGCGCTCATATCTTCTCTACTCCAGAACGAGAGTTGATGCAGCTGCTGGAACAAGTCTGCCGGAATCGTGTTGGTAAACCTAACTTTCTGCGGAGACGGCCCAACCTCTTCTGGCGCTGGTTTAACTGAGTCCCCCACGGGAGCTGTTGTCAATAACAGCTCATCAGGATTAACTGGCGTAGTCACTAACGCAGTAAGATCAAGTTTTGGTTTAGCAGCCATATTGAGAGGATATTATGTATGATGCATATAGTGCACCTTATGCAGCCACCATTTCTTTGGTTAGTGCTTCGTAATCAGCTAAGGCGTTACTGTGCGGAGCCGTTTCGTAAAGCGACTGGCGCTGCACTTGAGCCTCAGCAATAGCCACATTATCACGGATAGTTGTCTTCATTACCAACGAACCTAACTCCGGATGCTCCTTCATCATTGACACGAAACTGTGGTGGAGATTGCGACGATATGTAGAAGAATACTTGGTAAGGAAAATCCCCCCAACGGTTAACATGGGGTTGTAATTCTTCTTGATTTTGGCCACCAACTCCAGCAAGCTCTGCACGCCCTCGAAACTGAAGAGTTCCGGCTGCGTGGGAATAAACACCTTCGCGGAAGCCGTGAGGGCGGCTACGGACAAGGGCGAATTAGGGGAAGGCGGAGTATCAATCAAGACGTAATCCACCAAGTTTTCTAAGCCGTCCAAGGAATTTTTGAACAGCATGGGATACGCCATATCGGCCCCTAATACTTTCTCGGCAGCAACGAGCGAATCCGTGGCGGCAACCAACCATAACCTCTCCCCTACTGACTGCATGACATCCACTAAGGTGGCAGACCCATTTATCACGCTGGTTAAATGCTTGTCTGCGCTTACTAGAGGTAAACACCTCGTTAAGTTGCGTTGAGCATCTGCATCCACTAACAGTACACGGTAACCCGCACGGGCTAAACACTGCCCAATTGCCCAAACGGAGGTGGACTTTCCAGTGCCCCCCTTTCTATTCGCCATGGTCAGTATCTGCATTATATTACAGCTGTGCGTTGTATGAGCAACAAACATAATATTCTTAATAAGCATTAACAAGCCTGCCTTCTTAATATTCCTTATATGCATGATATGCATAAGTAGTATTGAGAAGACTAGCTTGCATTTCTGCTTGATCAAAATCTTCAATCGCCACAAACCTGCTTCTCGCAGTGTCAACGAGTCCAACCAAGGCTATTGAATAGATATTTCATTGCAAGGCAACCATGGTAATCAAATCGATAAATAATCCATAGACTACGAAGCGAGATTACGAAGAGTGGCTGGAGTGGATGTCGCAGGGGCATAGGAACCCTTTCTCAACTAAATAGCAGAAAGACTACTCACCGTAAACAGTTAATCTAATTATATTCTGAAAACAAAAACATCCCCAATATTCCTTGCGCATATGATATGTATAAGGAATATCGGGAATATATTGCGTCATGCGAACCTTATCCAGTTAAGCTTTATGAGTATGGTAAGGTTAACCTCCAGCGACAAAAGCGCAAGAATTAGGACTTACTATGGCAAATGTTTCAGTTAGGGAACAAAACAATGAAGCTAATAATCCTAACGGAAAATGTCTGACTTACACTAGAATCCCGGTACGAGGAATTGTTCAGAAGTTAGGTATTGTTCCTAAATATTTTAAATATGCTCAGTCTGGTTAAGCTTCCTAATATTCCTTATGCATATTATATGTACAAGAAATATTAGGAAGCTTGACCAGACTGAGCATACAGTGATTGTTCAGTTTCGTTGCTAGGTCTTCTAATGCATGGGAGTTAAGCTCAGAAGCCGGCGCTCCCGCATGTGTCAAACTAGAGTAGACCGTAGTGCTGGAATAGGTGGTATTCAATACCCTGCTACCAGCGCGTTACAATATCTTTCTCTGTAGTATACTTAAACTTGCCTTGATTAAGCACTTCGGGAATACGCCTAGTTGATATAGCGCTTTCATCGGCGAACTAAACAGTTGCAGCGCCAGAACTACTTCTGTGCACAAGCTGCAACCAGCTAAGCTTTCCGATACAACAACCAGTGTTGATGTACATAAGAGCTTTTAATAGCCGCTCAGTTGCTATAGTAAGGTGAATTGACAGCAGCTAATTTTCAACAGGATCAATAATTATCGCCTACTAATGTACATACATGCGTCGCCTACTTCGCTAACTTCCTGGAAGTAAGGAAGATCAACTACGCTAGTAACTCAACAGCTTGCTTGTTATACAAAAACTTACTTCTCTATTGAATACAAAAGTGTATGATTAATGCAACAGTGTTTGTCAAAGCAGTTTGATTTGAGATAGTTTCAAATAGGAAGGCGTTACCTCTGAGATTATCTCAGTAGGAGCCCATTACCTTCGCGAGATAGTTTTCAAGTAGGAAGGCGTTACCTTTTGAGATAGTTTTTTATCTCAAATTCCACCAAAAAAAATCTGAGCCTTATTCTAACTTTTTATATTAATAGTTATTATAACATTAGGGGCGCCTTAACTATCTATTAATCAATTGATTGCGAGCTCTAGATAGGAGTCCGTTACCTCTGAGATAGGAGTCCGTTACCTCTGAGATAGGAGTCCGTTACCTCTGAGATAGGAGTC
>NZ_CAXTBM010000075.1:0-12847 GCF_964242765.1 uncultured Hymenobacter sp. | reverse complement strand
CGTTACCTCTGAGATAGGAAAAGAGATAATTTTTATTACTATCTGGAAATTCCTACCTTAGCCTTTGGGTATTTCTTCATGTTATGGCTAAAAATCAGTATCCGGGCACGACCTTCGAAAAAAGCCGTAACCGCTGGAAAGGACAAGTACGCATCAACGGAAAAACCAAGAGTGTGGGCTACTTCGATACCCAGCCCGAAGCTTATGCCGCCGTGCTGGCCGCCAAGCGCGATATGGCCCCCGCCGTTGAGCCCGAGCAGTTGATGCAGTCGGAAAGCGACACGTACCGTCTGGAAATTCAAGACAGCCGGCGCACGACCACCGTAGCCCAAAGCAACGTGCTGATCGAGCACCCCTGGGCCATGACGTTGCTTGAGGCCCGCATCTTTGTGCTCTTACTGCGAGGATTGCGGCGCGATGAGGCCGATAGCAAGCGCATCGTCATCCCCTTGTCGGACTTGGTGGGCGACCAACCTATCGGCGGGCGCGGCTATCAATACCTACATGTGGCCATGGACGGGCTTGACGCCATCCGCATCGACCTGCCCATGCCCAACCGCAAGAAAGACTACCACAAGGTGCCTCTGGTGCATTCGCTGAAGCTAGATAGTGGGCAGGGCACCATCTCCGGCTACTTCTCCAACGATGTAATTCCTTACCTGACCAACCTGACCGAGAACTTTACCCTCGGCCAGGTAGCCGATCTGCTCAGTATCAAGAGCCCCAACACGCACAAGTTCTACTGGATTATGCAGATGTGGAAGTTCAAGAGTCCGCACACGGTCGACGTTGATACGCTACGCGAGCTGACCACAGGCGAGGCTTATCCCCAGTTTGCTGATTACCGCAAGTATGTATTAAAGCCGTCGCTGGAAGAGTTGAATACGCTCAACTTCGATATTTCTTACACCGAGAAAAAGAAGGGGCGCAGCGTAGACTCGATTGAGTTTCATATCCACTACAACGGACCCAGCAGACTGCAGCCCAAACAGTTGCAGCTACAACTCGGGGAAGCAACGCTCCCTGCCCCGGCCTCTGAACAGCCCCAGCCCGCAGCGCCCGCCCTCGACTTTCGCAGCCGCGTGGCCGGCCGCATGCGCAAGTTCAAGCTGGAAGACTACCAGATCGACCGCATTCTTTCGCTCACCGACCCGGAACTGCAAAAGCTTATGAAAGACACGCATCAGTTGCTGAAGGAGTACGAGGCGGGCACCAAAATCTTCGATAACATTGCTGCCACGGCCATGAGCAAGATCAACAGCTTGTTTCCGCAGCTCTATCCCAAGCAGAAGGCCGGGGCCTAGTCCCCATAAAAGGACTTAGCAGCGCAAGACGGGATGAATGAAGGAATGGCCAAGCTGTACTTCTAACGGCACTACCGCGACCACTCTGAAACGAGACCTTAGACTGACCCCGGCAAAGGGGAGTGGCTTCACCCTGGTGCAACAAGTATGCAATTCGGCGAACCTTAATTAGGAGCATCCTTTAGGCTTTGTAAACCCCGTTGACCGAACAAAGTGGTTGATGCCACCGTCGAGTCGCGCCGCTAGCGTCAAATGACAACTTAGGCCTCTTGTGGTACACCCACCTGCAAATAGGGATTGCTGCCATGCGAATCTAGAACCTATTGGCTAGAACTAGTGACTCACTTTTGTATAAAAAATAGTTTAATAAGTTATATATAATCTTAAAAATGCACGTAACAAATAAAAAAATTATAATTAATTATTTTTTTATTTACATATAATAATATTACTTAGTAGCAAGAAAAGCACCTCTATTGGCTATCCACTCAATTGCGCTTCCACTTGGAAGATGCATAAGAGTCCTGTTTTGTCCATACGCCCGTATGGCTCGGCTCAACACTAGTCTCTCAACTATTTAATCCTACTCGCCTGATTTCTTCTGTGCCTCTTTATTGAGAGGTATGGGTACCTATTTGCCTAGTGCAAAACACGGTACGCAATCGATTGCTACTCCCTCACCTTTGCATGACTCATGATACTACTTGTACGACGCTATACCACGTTTGGTGGAAATCGGAAAGCTTTTTCATCACTGCCTCTCCTTTCTTTTATTATAAGTGCTGTAAAAGCAATAGCTGTTCATCTTTTCTCATCAAAGGATTACGGCTATTTAGCTAAAGCCATAGTTATATTTTCATTCTGCATTGGTGTGTCTGCTAGTCGGGCGCAGGCCCAAGCCAACGCTATTGTAACTGAAAACGCCTTGGCCGGCAGTCCGTCTACGGAATGGCAAATTGTTGGGGCTGGTGACTTATCAATCCAAGGATTTGCTACTGATATCAGCTACAACAAAGGGGAACGGGCTCGATTTAAAATTAAAACTACGGCTACTGCCTACACGGTTACCATTTATAGGTTAGGCTACTACCAGGGTAACGGGGCCCGTTCGGTGGGAACAGCTTCCATAACCGCTGGCGTGACTTTGCCCCAAGCGCAAGGCAATTGCATCACCGACGCCAGTACCGGCCTTTTGGATTGTGGTAACTGGGCTGAATCGGCCTTTTGGGACATTCCTGCCAGCGCGGTTTCGGGCGTTTATATTGCCAAACTGACTCGTTCCGGTAGCCAGAACGCCAGCCACATTGTGTTTATCGTGCGAGACGATGCCGGGAATTCCGACTTGCTGTTTCAAACGTCGGACGCTACTTGGCAGGCGTACAATGTATACGGCGACGCCAACAACGGCAAGAGCCTGTACGCCGGGGCCGGAGGCAAAGCGTCGAAGGTGAGCTACAACCGGCCCTTTCTCACGCGCAGTGGGGGTGGGGGCGGTGGCCCCGAGGAGGACTGGCTTTTCAACGCGGAGTATCCGATGATTCGCTGGCTAGAGGCCAATGGCTACAACGTGAGCTACACCACCAACGTGGACACCGACCGGCGCGGCGCCTTGCTTACCACCCACAAGGTGTTTATGTCGGTGGGGCACGACGAGTACTGGTCGGTGACGGCCCGGACCAACGTGGCGGCGGCGCGCACGGCAGGCAAGCACTTAGCCTTTTTCAGCGGCAACGAAGTGTACTGGAAGACGCGCTGGGAAAGCAACCACCGGACCTTGGTATGCTACAAGGAAGGAGCTCAGGGCGAAAATACCTGCAACGGAAAGTGCGACCCTTCGACAGAATGGACGGGCCTGTGGCGGGGCGGCTGCGACTTCCCGAATGGCGGGGCCTGCCGGCCAGAAAACGAGTTGAGCGGACAAATCAGCTGGGCTGAAAATACCGGGCCCTTGGAGGTGCCGGCTACCTACAAGAACCTGCGCTTTTGGCGCAACACCTCCGTGGCGGCACTCGCCAACGGCGCCACGGCCACCCTGACGGCCGGTACTATTGGCTACGAGTGGAATCCGGAGCAGGACGCGTTTCGCAGCACGTACCCGGCCGGCCGCATGCTCCTTTCGCAAACCGTGCTCGGGGGCAAAACTCACCACCTTTCCCTTTACAAGCACAGCAGCGGGGCACTTGTGTTCGGCGCGGGCACCGTGCAATGGTCGTGGGGGCTCGATGGCAACCATGACCGGGCCATCGTTGGGGCGGGTGCTGCCCCCAGCCCAGTGATGAAGCAGGCAACGGTCAACCTGTTTGCGGATATGGGTGTGCAGCCTGGCTCGCTGGAAACCGGCTTAATAGCCGCTACCGCTTCTACGGATACGCAAGCACCAACGGTCGTAATCAATTCGCCAACGGCGGGAGCTTCGTTGCCTAGTGGCCAGGGAGTTACGGTTACTGGCACCGCCTCCGATGCCAGCGCGGTGGCCGGCGTGGAAATATCCACCGACGGTGGCACGAGCTGGCGCCTTGCCACGGGTACCACTAGCTGGACCTACGCCTGGACGCCCTCGACGCAGGGACTCGCGACCATCCGAAGCCGCGCCTTCGATGATTCAGGCAATATGAGCGCCCCTGTTGTTGTGAACGTTACCGTTGCGCCGCCGGGTGCAGTGGTGTGTCCTTGTACCCTGTTCCAGCCTAACACAATTCCCACCGGCAACCTCAACAACGACGGACAAGCTATTCAGCTGGGCATGAAGTTCCGGTCCACTGCAACTGGGTTCATCACCGGGGTCCGGTTCTATAAGCAGAGCGGCAACACAGGTACGCACATCGGGCAGCTCTACAGCAGTACCGGTACGCTGTTGGCCCAAGCAACTTTTACCAGTGAAACCGCTAGTGGCTGGCAGCAGGTGGCTTTTTCCAACGCGGTAGCGGTAACGGCGGGTACCACCTACCTGATTTCGTATCATAGCAGCAGCGGCAACTATTCCGCTCAGAATCCTGGTTTTGGTCAGGCTATCGTGAATGGACCCTTACGCGGTTTGGCCAGTGGGGAAGACGGCCCTAATGGCGTGTACTTGTACACCGCCAGTCCTGCCTTGCCAACGAATAACTTTCAAACCAGCAATTACTTTGTGGACGTGGTGTTTAACACCACGGTGGGCCCCGATACAAGCCCCCCATCAGTTACCTCGACCACGCCCACCAATAACGCGGCCGGCGTAGCAGTAGCAAACAACATCAGCGTCACCTTCAGTGAGGCGCTGGACCCCGCTAGTGTTTCAACCAGCACCATCCAGCTACTGAATGGCAGCTCACCGGTAGCAGCTACCGTGGCCTATACGCCCGGCAGCCAAACGGTTACCCTCGATCCAACTAGTTCGCTGAACTTCTCCACTACCTATACCGTGTCCGTGCGGGGCGGCAACACCGACCCGCGTGTCAAGGACGTGGCCGGCAATGCCTTGGCCGCCACCTACACGGCGTCTTTCACTACGCGCAGTACCCCGCCCCCGGCGTTGCCTTCCCCCAATGAAGGGCCGGGTGGTCCTATTCTGGTGATTAGCGCCTCCGCGAATCCGTTCAGCCGCTACCCCGTGGAGATTCTGCGGGCGGAAGGCTTCAACGAGTTTGCCGCCAAAGACATAATGGAAGTGCGAGCCAACCCCAGCTTGCTTAACAGCTACGACGTTGTTGTGCTGGGAGCCATTGCGCTGGTGGCCGCCGACGTACCGCTGCTTACCAACTGGGTGAATGCCGGCGGCACCCTGATTGCCTTCAAGCCCGATGCGCAACTGGCTTCCTTGCTGGGTATCACGCCCGTAGGCGGCACGCCGCTTGCCGACAAGTATGTGTTGGTGAACACCACGAGTGGGCCGGGTGTGGGCATCGTCAATCAAACCATGCAGTTTCATGGCGCTGCCGACCTTTACACGCTCAACAGCGGCACCACCAGCCTGGCCACGTTGTATACCAGCTCGACGGCCGCTAGCAGCAACCCAGCCGTCACGCAAAAGCTGGTGGGCACCAACGGCGGCAAAGCCATTGCCTTCACCTACGATTTGGCCCGTTCCATCGTCTATACCCGCCAGGGTAACCCCGCGTGGGCCGGACAGAAGCGCGACGGGGAATCCGGCCCTATTCGGTCGGATGATATGTTTTATCGGGATTGGATTGATTTCGACAAAGTGGCCATTCCGCAGGCCGATGAGCAGCAGCGCCTGTTAGCCAACATCATCGTGAAGGGCAACAAGAAACCCCTGCCCCGCTTCTGGTATCTGCCCCGGAGCCTGAAAGCTGCCGTCGTCATGACCGGCGACGACCATGGCAATGGCGGCACCGTGGGCCGATTCGACCAATACCTGAGACAAGGACCTAACACGCCGCTGGACGTGGCCAACTGGAGAGCAATCCGGGGTACATCGTATATCTATCCTAGCACGCCCATGACCGATGCGCAAGCGGCGGCCTTCGAGGCGCAAGGATTTGAGATAGGCTTGCACTTGAACACCAATTGCGCGGCCTGGACGCCGACTTCCCTCCGGAGCTTCTTTGACACGCAATTGCCGCAGCTGGCGGCAGAGTTTCCTAGCATCTCGCCTACGTCCACCCACCGGACGCACTGCATTTCGTGGAGCGACTGGGCCAGTCAGGCCAAGATCGAGGCCGAGCGCGGCATCCGGCTGGATGACAACTATTACTACTGGCCCGGCGCCTGGATTCAGGACCGGCCGGGCCTGTTCACCGGCTCGGGCATGCCCATGCGCTTTGCCGACTTAGATGGCACCCTCATCGACTGCTACCAGGCTGCCACGCAACTCACCGACGAGTCGAACATCACTTACTCCACCCACATCAGCACCTTGCTGGAAAACGCGCTGGGCCCCAAAGGCTACTACGGCGTGTTCACGGCCAACATGCATACCGACCAAAATAGCTCTCCGGGTTCCGATGCCATTGTTGCTGAGGCGATACGCCGGCAGGTACCAGTGATTTCGGCCAAGCAGATGCTAACCTGGCTGGATGGCCGCAACAACTCCTCGTTTGGGGCCATGACCTGGAACGCCAATAAGCTAAGCTTCTCGGTAACGGTCTGGGACAATGTTCTTAACCTGGAGGCAATGTTGCCCGTGGAGGCAGTTGCCGGCCGCTTGCTTAACCTGACCGTAAACGGGGCGGCCGTCAGCTACCGTACGGAAACCATCAAGGGGGTGCCGTACGCCTTCTTTCCTGCCAGCACCGGCACCTACCTAGCAACCTACGACGCTGTAGCGTGCACAACCCCCACGGCTACCATTGCCGCCGTGGAATCTTCGGTGTGCCCTGGCAGCCCGGTTGCGCTCAGGTTATCCACCGCTACGGGTCAGGCCCCCTTCAATTTGGTGGTCAATGGCGTGACTTATCCCAATGTGACCGTGGGCCAAACCTTTGCCACTTTCAACTCCGGCGAGGCAAGCATCTGGGGCAACACGGGAACTCCCACTACACCCTACGTAACGGATGGCAACCAAGCCATCGAAGTGGGTACCAAGTTCCGGGCCGCGGTGAGCGGTATGGTTACGGGTATCCGGTTTTACAAGGGCGCGGGCAACACGGGCACGCACGTAGGCTCGCTCTGGAATGCGACCGGCACCAAGCTGGCCACGGCTACCTTCAGCGGGGAAACACCCTCGGGCTGGCAGGAAGTGCGCTTTTCGACGCCGGTAGCCATTACGGCGGCCACCACTTACATCGTTTCCTACTACTCGCCGGATGGTGGGTTTGCCATCAGCCCAGGTTTTTTCAACGGCACAAGCGTTATCAATGGCCCGCTCACCGCATTGCAGGCGGGCACCGATGGCGTGAACGGGGTATTTCGGTATGGCAACGGCGGCGGATTTCCCAACGGCGGCAACGATGCCAACTACTGGGTGGATGTGCTCTTCAAAGAAAACGCCGCCGCGGGGCCCCAAAACTATGTTCTGACCAGCATCACCGATGCCGGGGGCTGTGTGGCTTCGGGCACCTCCCTAAGCGCGGTGCAGGTGACCACTAACCCATTGCCGGCGGGTACGTTGGCGGCTAGTCCGGTCCAGGTCGGCCAACCTATCAATCTCACCTTCACGGCCACTGCCGGTACCGGACCGTTTGCGCTGGTGGTCAACGGAACTTCCTATCCGAATGTGGCCAGTGGCACCGCCTTCAATACCGGCGTAGTAGCCTCCTCGTCCTCGGCAACGAACAGCATCTGGAGCAACGCCACTGTCCCGGCCACTGCGGCCTTCAACGACCCTTCCTCCACCGAACTAGGCGTGAAGTTCCGTTCGTCCGTGGCCGGCCAGATTACCGGTATTCGCTTCTACAAAGGAGCGACCAACACAGGCACGCATACCGGCACGTTGTGGAGTAGTGCGGGCGCCCAACTGGCAACGGCTACTTTCGTCAACGAAACGGCCTCGGGTTGGCAGGAAGTGTTGTTTTCGACGCCGGTTAGCATCACCGCCAACACCACATACGTTGCGTCCTATCATGCTCCAGTTGGTAACTACGCTGTCAATTCAGCGTTCTTCGCCACTACGGGCGTTACCAATGGGCCGCTAAGAGCGCTGGATACCAACGAGGTGGTGGGGGGTAATGGTGTATTTGTAGGTAGTGCGAGTACGGCTTTCCCTAACCAGAGCTTCAATGCTACCAACTATTGGGTGGATGTGGTATTCACTCCCAGTAACCCCAATACGTTTGTCCTCACCAGCATCACCGATTCCAAAGGCTGCGTCAAGCAAGGCGACTTGCAAGTGCTGACGGTGCAGCCAACGACCACCGCTACCGCCCAAACCATTACGTTTGCGCAGCCTTTGCCCAACGTAACAACCAGTGCCGGTCCTATTGCCCTGACGGCCACCGCCTCTTCGAATTTACCTGTGTCGTATGAGGCTACCGGGCCAGCTACCGTCAGTGGCAGCACCCTCACGCTGACAGGAGTTCCCGGCACGGTTACCGTAACGGCTAGGCAAGCCGGCAATGCCACCTACGCCGCCGCCCCCGAGGTGGTACGCACCTTCACGGTTACGGCGGCCGTAGCGGCTTGCTTCAGCGACCAAAATGCTGGAAATTTCACGGCGGGCACGGTGGGCACGAGTACGTATGGGCCCGCGGCCGGCGGGGTAATTCTTAAGCCCCAGGTTGTGCAGGAGTTTGCAACGGTCCCACCGGCCACGGAATGGCAAAGCTTCCTCTGGCCCAACACCAGCGCTGTAGCTACTACCGTCTCTGGCGGGCAAGCTATTGTGAGTGGCACGCGCTTGAACACAGAGCCGGAAATTGCTACATCCGGCCCCGGCACGTCAGTTGAGTTCACCGCTACGTTCGGCAACGCCAGCAATCAACACGTTGGGTTCGGCGCGGGCAACAACGCTGCCATGTTCAACACGGTCAGCATTTGGGCGATGTTCAGTACGGGTAGCAACAGTGCAACGGGCTTGAAAGCGCGCGTCAGCAATGGGGGCGCCCCCAACGATTTTACCATTCCCGGAAGCACGAATCTATTCGGGTCGCCTCACCGCTACCGGATCGACTGGAAAGCAGCTAGCATCGAATTTTACGTTGATGGCACTTTGGTGCACACCAGCGCTGTGGCGTTGACTACGCCCATGCGCGTGGGTGCCAGCGACTTCGCGGCGGATGGCGTTACATTAAGTCTGGACTGGGTTCGGCTGAGTCCTTTTGCCGGCGCGGGCAGCTTCACTTCCCGGGTGTACGATGGCGGCAGCGCTAAAACCTGGAATGAGGTTACCTGGGCGGCGGACTTGCCGGCGGGCACCAGCCTGCAACTGTTGCAACGGCAAGGCAATACGGCCACTCCGGATGGGAGCTGGACATCATTTGCCGCCATTTCGGCTAGCGGCGCGACGGTGGGGGGCACTTCCCGCTACATCCAGTACCGAGCTGATTTAACTACTACTCTCACCTCTGCCACTCCAACGCTGCAAAGCGTGGCGTTCAACTGTGCTACCCCGGCGTGCCCTCCCGTCGTCTTCACGCCCGCAACGGGCACCACGTTGGCGCCGGCAACCGTAGGAGTGGCTTACAGCCAAACCCTGAGCACGGCCCCCGCTGGCTATACTCTAACGGCCACCGGCCTGCCAGCCGGTCTGACGCTGGATGCTACTACTGGCATCATCAGTGGAATTCCTACGGCCACCGTGGCCAGTGCGAACGTAACTGTGACGGCCACCAAGGACGCCTGCACCGGAACGGCCGCCTACACCCTGTCGGTAGGGGCAGCCAACCAAGCCCCGGTGCTAGCGGCGGTCGGCAACAAGTCGGCTACGGTGCTCGTGCCGCTTTCCTTCACGGTCAGCGCCAACG
Source organism: uncultured Hymenobacter sp. (assembly GCF_964242765.1). NCBI lineage: Bacteria > Pseudomonadati > Bacteroidota > Cytophagia > Cytophagales > Hymenobacteraceae > Hymenobacter > uncultured Hymenobacter sp. Next base: position 3,204 of record NZ_CAXTBM010000075.1, on the reverse strand, counting down.
ACCCGGATGGCGGAACCCTTACCTACAGCTTGACTGGAACAGTGCCCACCGGCGCGACCATAAATCCAACTTCGGGCGCCTTCAGCTGGACCCCAACGCAGGCGCAGGTTGGTTCTCACACCTTCAAAGTGGTGGCTTCGGATGGCCCAGCCTCCGACGACGAGGAAATCACCATCACCGTGGCCAACGGGGCTCCCACCGATATTGTCTTGAGTCAGGCCGGCGTCCCCGAGAACAGACCTAGTGGCACCGCGGTTGGCAGCTTCAGTACGGGGGCCGCTGGCCCGCAAACGTACGCCTACACGCTGGTAGCGGGCCCAGACGCCTCCGATAACGCTTCGTTCCAAATTACCGGCAGCAGCCTCACGACCAATGCTGCGTTTGATTTCGAGGCCAAAAACACTTACGCCATCAGGGTACGAGCAACCGAAAATGGCGCCCCCAATAATTCGTTCGAGAAGGTGTTCGCCATTACGGTCACCGACGTGAATGAAGCGCCGGTTATGGCCAGCCAAACTTTTGCCGTCAGTGAGAACAGTGCCAACGGTGCCGTGGTCGGGGAGGTAATGGCCACCGACCCCGATGCAAACCAATCGCTGACTTACAGCCTCACGGCGGGTAACACCAGCAACGCCTTCGTGCTGGTCGGCAATTCGTTGCGCGTCAACAACAACACCGCTCTGGATTTCAGCATCAATCCCACTTTCACCTTGACGGTGCGGGTAGCGGATTCGGGAACTCCCGCCCTCAATACCACGGCCACGGTGACAGTAAACGTAACCGATGTCAATGGCCCGCCAGTTATTGCCGCGCAACAATTCTCCGTCAACGAGAATGCGGCCATCAACAGCGTTGTCGGGGTTATTGCCGCCTCTGATCCGGATGCTGGCCAGACCCTGGCGTACAGCATAACCGCTGGCGATGCCAATGGCGTCTTCAAACTTGTGGGCAACAGCCTGCAAGTGGCCAACAGCACCGCCCTGGATTACGAGGTTTCTCCGCAGTTCATCTTAACGGTCCAAGTCACCGACAACGGGGTGCCAGCGCTCCGTAATTCCGCCCAGGTAACTATTGCGCTTAACGCGGTAAACGAAGCCCCCGTGCTAGCCAATGTTCCGGCTACAGCCACGATACCAGAGTTGTTGCCTTACAGCTTCACGGCCACGGCCAGCGACGTTGATGGTGATGCGCTAACTTTCTCGTTGCTAACCGCACCAGCGGGAGCGGCCATCAATGCCGTAACGGGAGCCTTCACTTGGACTCCCACTGACGCGCAGGGGCCGGGCAGCTACTCCTTCCGAGTGCGGGTTACGGACGGGCTCCTTAGCATGGAACTGCCGATTACAATCAGTGTAACGTCCACGCAAGCGCCCGTAGCCAATGCCGGATCGGATCGGACGTTGACGCTGCCCACCAACAGTGTGGTGCTCACCGGAACTGGTACGGACTCGGACGGGACCATCACGGGCTATAGTTGGACCCAAGTCGGGAATACGCCCAGCCTAGCAACTTTGACGGGCGCAACCACCACAAGCCTAACCGTCAGCAACTTGGTGGCCGGCAGCTACACGTTTGCCTTAGTGGTGACCGACAATGCGGGGCTGGCCAGCGCCGCCGATCAGGTCAGCGTCACAGTCACCTCGGCCCCCACCGGCGGGGTGACGGCCCTCTACCGCCTCAACGCGGGTGGGCCCGCAACCAGCACCTCGATCGGGGCCTTCGCGGCCGATCAGTACTTCACCGGCGGCAACCCCTCCGGCGGGGGGGGCGCCATTGCCGGCACCACCGATGACGTGTTGTACCAGACCGAGCGCTGGGGCGCGATGAGCTACAACCTGCCCGTGGCCAACGGCACCTACACCGTCAAGCTCCACTTTGCCGAGGTCTACTTCAGCAACCCCGGCCAGCGCGTGTTCGACGTGGCAGCCGAGGGCACGAGGGTGCTCACGGCCTACGATATTCTCAGGAAGGTGGGCCGCAACACGGCCACGGTCGAGACCTTCACAGTGAACGTTACGGACGGCCAGCTCACCCTGGCTTTCAGCAAGGGGGCGGCGGGCGCCGACGAGCCCAAGGTCTCGGCCATCGAGGTGCTTACCACCGGTGCCACGAGCAACCAGGCTCCTGTGGCTAACGCGGGGCCAGACAAGACCCTGACCTTGCCCACGAGTAGCGTAGAGCTTGCAGGGTCTGGCACGGATGCCGACGGTACGGTGGCCACCTATGCCTGGACGCAAGTGAGCGGCCCGAACACGGCCACCTTTACTAGCAAGACGGTACCTCAGCCCACCGTTAGCGGCCTCGTTGCCGGCAGCTATGTGTTCAGCTTGATAGTGACCGATAATCAAGGCTTAGCCAGCGCCGCCGATCAGGTCAGCGTCACAGTCACCTCGGCTCCTACCGGCGGGGTGACGGCCCTCTACCGCCTCAACGCGGGTGGGCCCGCAACCAGCACCTCGATCGGGGCCTTCGCGGCCGATCAGTACTTCACCGGCGGCAACCCCTCCGGCGGGGGGGGCGCCATTGCCGGCACCACCGATGACGTGTTGTACCAGACCGAGCGCTGGGGCGCGATGAGCTACAACCTGCCCGTGGCCAACGGCACCTACACCGTCAAGCTCCACTTTGCCGAGGTCTACTTCAGCAACCCCGGCCAGCGCGTGTTCGACGTGGCAGCCGAGGGCACGAGGGTGCTCACGGCCTACGATATTCTCAGGAAGGTGGGCCGCAACACGGCCACGGTCGAGACCTTCACAGTGAACGTTACGGACGGCCAGCTCACCCTGGCTTTCAGCAAGGGGGCGGCGGGCGCCGACGAGCCCAAGGTCTCCGCTATCGAGGTGCTCACTACAGGCGCTGCCAGTAACCAGGCGCCCGTGGCTAACGCGGGGCCAGATAAGACCCTGACCTTGCCCACGGCTAGCACGACGCTCAGTGGCGCGGGCACCGACCCGGATGGCACGGTAGCCACCTACGCCTGGACCCAGGCCAGCGGCCCGAACACGGCTACGTTCTCGAACAGAACAATAGCCCAACCCACTGTCAGCAACTTGGTGGCCGGCAGCTACACGTTTGCCTTAGTGGTGACCGACAATGCGGGGCTGGCCAGCGCCGCCGATCAGGTCAGCGTCACAGTCACCTCGGCCCCCACCGGCGGGGTGACGGCCCTCTACCGCCTCAACGCGGGTGGGCCCGCAACCAGCA
>NZ_CAXTBM010000074.1:0-25304 GCF_964242765.1 uncultured Hymenobacter sp. | reverse complement strand
CCTTAGCGGCCGCAACAGCCAAAACCAGGTAGTCATTTTTCCTAAGAAGCATTATGCGAAAGGCGACTACGTAAACGTACTTGTGCATACCCGCTCGGCCAGCACCTTGTTAGGTGAAGCAGTGTAGCTATAGTTTCGCTTCGCTGTTATTCAAGGTTTTAATCTCTGTTTTTCAATAAGTTATGGGGGCGGGGTTTTTGATTTGGCAGTTCTTCACCTTGCTGTTTACTGGAAGTATTATGTTTCTGGTGATACGTTTACTCATTATCAAAAACTTCCCTCGTAAGAAAAAGCAGATTGATAGAACCTGGATTGGTATTCCACCCTACCCCATCGGCATCTTTTGGCGGGCCGAAGACGCCCGATTTATAGCCGAAGTGCCTGATCTGCCTGGCTGCGCGGCCGAGGGCGCAACGCAAGCCGAAGCGTTGGCCAACGTCGCTGTGGTCGCGGAGGAATGGCTCAACGCTGCGCGGAAACTTAACCGCCCAATCCCTGCGCCACGACCTCGTTTGCGCTACGCTTAAAATAAAACACCCTCGTTTTTCGTCTTCATCACGAAAACCAACCTCCGACCTTGACACCTTCAGAAATACAAAGTATAAAGCAGCGTTTCGGCATTATCGGCAACGCCCCAACCCTGAACCACGCCATTCAGGTGGCAGTGCAGGTGGCACCCACCGACATGACGGTGCTAATTACCGGCGAGAGCGGCTCCGGCAAGGAATCGTTTTCCAAGATTATTCATGCCCTCTCGCCGCGCAAGCATGGGCAGTTCATTGCCATCAACTGCGGCGCCATTCCCGAAGGCACTATCGACTCCGAGTTGTTTGGCCACGAGAAAGGTTCGTTTACGGGCGCTCAGGAAGCGCGCAAAGGCTACTTCGAGGTAACCAACGGTGGCACCATTTTTCTCGACGAAATTGGGGAAATGCCCCTTGGCACGCAGGCGCGCCTGCTGCGGGTGTTGGAGAATGGCGAATTTATCCGCGTCGGCTCCAGCAAGGTGCAGAAAACCGATGTGCGGGTGGTGGCGGCTACCAACGTGAATCTGCTGGATGCCGTGCGCGAAGGACGCTTCCGCGAAGACCTCTATTACCGCCTGAACACGGTACCCATCATTGTTCCACCATTACGTGAGCGTGGCGATGATATCTATCTACTGTTCAGAAAGTTTGCAACTGACTTTGCCGACCGTTACCGCGTAAAACCCATATCGTTGACACCCGATGCCGTGCAAGACTTACAACGGTTTCGCTTTCCCGGCAACATCCGCCAACTTAAGAATGTAGCCGAACAAATGTCGGTGCTGGAAACCGATCGGGAGGTAGATGCGCGCCGCCTGCGACAGTATCTGCCCGCCGACCAAAGCAGCCGTTTGCCTATGCTGCTCCACGCTGCCGGTGCTGCTACCGATGGAGCCGGCAATACGTATTCCGAGCGGGACCTGCTCTACAAGGTGCTTTTCGATATGCGGCGCGACATGACGGACCTCAAGAAGTTGGTTCTCGACTTGGCCGCTGGCCAACGCCCGCAGGAAGCCCAGGAAATGCTGCGCCAGAACAGCCACTTGTTCACTAACCTTGCGCCTTACGAGGCTGGCCACCGTCCCCTCCGGCAGCCCTCTCCCGACGGAGACGCAACTGACTATATCTTCACGCCTAACTCAGCAGACGATTCCACCGAGTACGAGGAGGAAGTGCAGCGCGTAGAAGATATTCCGCACGAAACCGAAGAGGAAACTCTTTCGCTGGAAGCCAAGGAGAAGGAAATGATTATGAAGGCGCTGAAGAAGCACCACAACAAACGCAAATACGCCGCCCACGACCTTGGCATTTCCGAACGCACTCTTTACCGCAAACTCAAGCAATATGACCTGGAACAAGCGTAATTGGCTGGCAACCCCGCTAACTTGGATGCTAAGCTGCTCGCTGCTACTCATGCTGGCGCTAACTGGCTGTTCCGTTTACTCTTTTAGCGGCACCAACATCGACCCAGCCGTAAAGACCATTTCTATTGCCACTTTTCAGAACACGTCCAACAATGGGCCTTCCGCCCTGTCGCAACGGTTCACGGAAGATTTCAAGGATTACTTTCAGCGCAACACCTCTATCAAGCAAGTAGCCCGCGACGGAGACTTGCAGTTTGAAGGAGAGATAATTGCCTTTGATTACGCACCGGCGGCTATTCAGCAGCAAAACGGCCAGGACCAAGCCGGTGTGAACCGCCTCACGATTCAAGTGCGCGTCAAATTCACCAACACCAAAGACCCCAAGCAAGACTTCGAGCAAACTTTCCAGAGCAACGGCGACTTTCCAGCCACGCAGGACATTGCGCGCATCAACAATGACCCAACTGCCGTGCGCCGCATCACTCAGAATATCATCACGGATGCCTTCAACAAGTCGGTAGCCAACTGGTAAGACAACGGCTGAGTGAGTTAATTGCCGTATTCTTGCCGATTGAAACCTGTACGCTTTGCGCGTTTAAATTCTTGAATTACGGATTATAGCCTAGTAATCAGTAATTTATTTGTTAATCCATTCAGCCATCTATTCTATGACCCGCGCGTCGCTGTTGCACATTCTCAACCACGTGGGGAGCATTTCAGAGGTTGAAATTCGAGAGTTAGAGCAATTAGCAGCGGCTTTCCCTTACTGCCAAACCGCTCATGTGCTGCTGGCCAAAGCGGCCCACGACCAAGGCAGTATGTTAGCCAGCCAACGCCTACGCCGAGCGGCCACCTACGCCGCCGACCGGCAGCTACTACAGCAGTTGCTGGAGCAGCCTGCTCCCGAAACCACTACTGTCGAGCTGTCAGTGCCGAGGGAGTTGCCTGCGCCAACTGAAGCCAGCTTGCCGGGTTCTACCTCCGGCGTGAGTGGCTCCACGGCTTTCTTTCAATCTTTAGTCACCGAAGACGTCCAGCCGCTGGAACCGCAGGAAGAGCCCACCGCAGCCGTAGCAGAAACGGCATGGGGGACCTCTCAAGTTTCAACACCTGAACCTCTCGTTGCGTCAGATCCTGTTGTTGCGGAATCAGAATCAGAAACGGATACTCAGCAAGCGGCAGATTCAGGGCCGCTTCTCGCCTTCACCGAGCAAGCGAACGGCTACTTAGAAGAGCCTAACACTTCGGATATAATCGAACCGTTGGTTTCCGTGGTGCCGGAGGAAGCAATCAAAGCAACTGAAGAAAGCACTGATGATCTGCTTGTTTCGTCTACAAATGCTGAAGTTGAAGCAACTGGCACTGCACTGGCAGAACCTTCACCGCCCGCAGTTGAATCAGGCCCGAATAGCCCTCGCATTGACGCCGACTCCAACCAAACTTCAGACGTAGCAGCTGCCCCAGAGGCAGATACGGAGCAGGTACTGCCGGCTGTGGCATCGCCTATTCGGCCGCCGGCCGAAGTAGGCACGTCCCGTTTCGAGTTCGGGCTAAGTGAGCCTAACAAGCTGCCCGTTCCTATCTTGTACCAGCTGCCTGGCCTCGATGAGGACGAAGAGGCCATTGAAGAAGCAGAAGACTATGCCCTATTTCCTCCGGCGACTACCACGGCTCTAGCTCCCCCTTTCCGCGCTGATACCGAGTTAGCCTATGGCTTACTAGAAGGCGGTAGTCGCTTCGGCTATGCGCTACAGTTGCGCGACGAAGAGCTGACGCTGTCTCTACCAGCTACCGAGTTTTTTCCGCCTGATGCACTACTGCAAGCACACGCTGCTAGCACTAGTGCGCCCCACTCCATACCGGCACCGTCGTCCTTCGATCTTATTAATCGGTTCCTGAAGGTGCAGCCCCGGCTCAAAGCGCCGGGGGTGTTGCCTTCCGTAAGTGAGCAAACGGATTTAGCCGCGCGCAGCACGTATGCACCAGCGGCTTTGGCCTCCGAAAGCCTTGCTAAGATCATGGTAAAGCAAGGCAAAACTGACCGAGCTATCGAAATATATGAGCAGCTCATGGTGCGGCAGCCGGAAAAAAGCGCGTACTTTGCCGACCAAATTCAACAACTGAAATCTCCCGAGTAGATGTATCCTGCACTCATTGTTATCATTCTTATCGTGTGTTTCTTTCTGGCCATTGTAGTGCTGGCTCAGAACCCTAAGGGCGGTGGCCTGTCAAGCCAATTTGGCTCGGGTGGCGCGGCCAACCTCATGGGCGTGAAGCGCACTGGTGACCTGCTAGAGCGTCTGACATGGGGCTTCGCAATTGGTTTGATGGTTCTGACGCTAGGCACTCATGTAATTAGTGGTACTTCTGCTGGCGCCGGTCCAGTCCGGAGCGTCAACCAGCGGAAAGCCCTTGAAACTAAGTTGCCCGCAACTCCAACACCCGCCGTTCCCGGGGCGGCGGCTCCAGGCGGCACTGCAACTCCAGGCGGTCAAACCGCTCCTGCTACACCTCAAGGCCCGCCTTCTCCGGCACCTAGTACTCAAGCGCAGTAGATTCCAAGTACTTATTTACTTGAGAAAGAGCTTTCCGACGGAAAGCTCTTTTTTTGTGGCCTTAAGGAAAGTAATGACTCACCTACGTGCGCCCTTTTTAGTTGCTTTTGGCGGAACTTCGCTGTCAGGTGTGGCAGGCTTTGCATGGAATGCTGACGCAATACGCCTTTTTAGTGTTCATTCTGTCAGGTTTCGGCGGGCTGGCATAGGAAGTGAGGGGAGGCGGACACCACCTTGTTTCAAGTAAACCTTTCAACCAAAACGTACAATATGTCGCTTAGCATGAAACCGCTGGCTGACCGCGTTATTATCGCGCCTGCCGCCGCCGAGGAGAAAACCAAATCGGGCATCATCATTCCCGATACGGCCAAGGAGAAGCCACAGCGCGGCGAAGTAGTAGCCGTAGGCGAAGGCAAAGTGGCCGATAGCGGCACCACCATCCAGCCTCAAGTAAAAGTGGGCGACCAAGTGCTCTACGGTAAGTATGCCGGCACCGAAATCACCATCGATGGCGAGGACTACCTCATTATGCGGGAGTCGGATATTTTCGCCGTAATCTAAGCCCATTCCTTTCTCCCTGATTTCAAACATCCGAACTTAAGATGGCTAAGAACATCCAATTCGACACCGACGGCCGCGACAAGCTAAAGCGTGGCGTAGACAAACTGGCTAACGCCGTGAAAGTAACCCTCGGCCCGAAAGGCCGCAACGTGGTTATCGACAAGAAATTCGGCGCCCCAACCATCACCAAAGACGGTGTGACGGTAGCCAAAGAAATCGAGCTGAGCGACCCAATCGAGAACATGGGCGCACAGCTAGTAAAAGAAGTGGCTTCCAAGACGGCCGACCAGGCTGGTGACGGTACCACTACTGCCACGGTATTGGCGCAGGCTATTTATGCGGCTGGTTCCAAGAACGTAGCGGCTGGGGCCAACCCTATGGACCTGAAGCGCGGCATCGATAAGGCGGTGCAAGCCGTAGTTGCTAACCTAAAAGCACAGTCGAAGAAGATTGAAAACTCTTCGGAAATTGCTCAGGTAGGCGCTATTTCGGCCAACAACGACATGGAAATCGGCCAGATGATTGCCGATGCCATGGACAAAGTAGGCAAGGAAGGCGTTATCACGGTAGAAGAAGCGCGGGGCACCGAAACCGAAGTGAAAACGGTGGAAGGCATGCAGTTCGACCGTGGCTACCTCTCTCCTTACTTCGTAACCAACCCGGAGAAGATGGAAGTGGAGCTCGAATCGCCTTACATCCTGATTTACGACAAGAAGGTGAGCACCATGAAGGAGCTGCTGCCCGTGCTCGAGCAAGTGGTTCAGACTGGTAAGCCTCTCGTTATTGTTTCGGAAGACGTAGACGGCGAAGCTCTTGCTACGTTGGTAGTAAACAAGCTGCGTGGCTCGTTGAAAATTGCCGCTGTGAAAGCTCCCGGCTTTGGCGACCGTCGTAAGGCCATGTTGGAAGACATTGCGGTCCTGACGGGTGGTACGGTTATTTCCGAAGAGCGTGGCTACAAGCTCGATAGCGCTACCCTCGACTACTTGGGTACGGCCGAGAAAATCATTATTGACAAAGACAACACCACGATTGTCAATGGCAAGGGTGAGAAAGACGGCATCACGAGCCGCATCAACCAGATCAAAGCCCAAATCGAAACCACCACTTCCGATTACGACAAGGAGAAGCTGCAAGAGCGCCTTGCCAAGTTGTCGGGCGGTGTGGCCATCCTCTACATCGGTGCTTCTACGGAAGTGGAGATGAAGGAGAAGAAAGACCGGGTTGACGATGCCCTGCACGCTACCCGCGCCGCCGTTGAGGAAGGTGTGGTACCGGGTGGTGGCGTAGCTTTTGTGCGTGCTCTTGATTCACTGGAAGCCGTTAATACACTGAACCTCGACGAGCGTACGGGCGTGAACATCATTCGCACCGCCCTCGAAGCGCCACTGCGCACTATTGTAAGCAACGCCGGTGGCGAAGGCTCGGTGGTAGTACAGAAAGTGCGCGACGGCAAAGGTGACTACGGTTATAATGCCCGCGAAGACCGGTACGAAAACTTGATGGCGGCCGGTATCCTTGACCCTACCAAGGTAACGCGCTTAGCTTTAGAGAATGCTGCTTCGATTGCTGGTTTGCTTTTGACCACGGAATGCGTGATTTCGGACGAGCCGGAAAACGAGAGAGAACACAGCCACGCTGGCGGCGGTGCCGGCGGCATGGGCGGCATGGGCGGCATGATGTAATCAGCGCCTGCCGCTGAATTCACACGGATTCAGTTCCCTGTAGAAGCCCCGTCAGAACTTTCTGATGGGGCTTTCTATTTCTAACAATGCCATACTGCACTTAGCGCTATAAAAAGCCCCGCCGGGATTGTCCGGCGGGGCTTTTTATAGCGCTACAGTACACGCACGCTCTGTTAAGCAATTGGCGCTACTGGTTCTTCCATCATCTTCGCCAGTTTGCGGTAGAGGAAGAACAGGATAATGGAGGCGGCAGCAGAAAGGGCTACGAAGATCATGAAGAACTCGTAAAGGTTGGTGATTTGAATGCCGAAGAAAGTAGGCCACTGATACGGTATTTCCAAGCCTTGCAGTTTGGTTACTACATCGGCAGCAGTTTGCTGCGTGCCGTTGAGGATGGCAGGTAAATCAATGCCAACGGCGGCAGCTTTTTTGAATTCTCCGGGGCCAGGAGGATACAAGCCGCTAAGTACCCCGGCCAGCTTGTTACCGGCTGCCGTAGCCAGAAACCACACCGCCATCAGCAACGACGCAAAACGAGCTGGTGCTAGCTTATTTACCAACGCCAAACCGATAGGCGACAAGCATAACTCGCCGAAAGTGTGCAACATATACATGGTAATCAACCAGAACATGCTCACTTTGGTGGTAGCTTCTACCCCTTTCACCCCGAAGGCAATGATGAGGTAGCCAACAGCCAGCAGCATCAAGCCCATCGACATCTTGAGCGGCGACGAAGGCTCGATACGGCGTTTACCCATCACCGTCCAGATGACGGCAAACACCGGCGCGAACAGAATAATGAACAGCGCATTGGCTGATTGGAAATAGGAGGCGGGCACGGTCCCTCCAAGGAAGCTCCGGTCGGTTTGCTCGTCGGCAAAGAACGTGAGGGAAGCTCCGGCCTGCTCGAAAGCACCCCAGAAGAATATCACGAAGAAGCTCAGGATTAGAATCACGTAGATTTTCTCCCGCTCCCGCGAGGTTAGGGAGGCATCGGCCAGCACCGCCATGGGCATTACAATCATGGCCGAGAAAACTAGGGCGCCAATCCAGTCATAATTCATCAACCAAGCAATAGCGGCATATACCACTACAAAAATGCCGATGAGCTTAGGCAACTGACTAGCGAAACTTTTGGTGGGCTGCGCAATGGTTTCGGAACGCACCGGCGAATCGGTGTTCACGGGCACAACGGGCGAGTGCGCTACACTACGCTCAGGTCGGGCACCTAGTGGGGAGCCGTCTGGGTTTACCACATACTTGTTTTTGAATAGCTCGAACGTAAGCGAGCCGATAAGCATGCCAATGCCAGCAGCCAGGAAGCCCCACTTAAAATCGGCAGGATTGCCCGTGTCGCCGAGGGTACCACAGACTAGGGGCGAGAAAAACGCGCCCAGGTTGATACCCATGTAGAAGATAGTGTAGGCCGCATCAACACGCCCGTCGCCTTTGGGATAGAGCGTGCCCACCATCGAAGAAATGTTAGGCTTAAAGAAGCCGTTGCCGAAAATCAAGCAGCCCAGCCCCAAAAAGAACAATCCTAATTGCAACGACGACGCTTCCGTTTGGCCAGCCACGTACATGGAAGCCGAGAAAAACAGCGCAAACTGGCCTAGTGCCATCACCAAGCCGCCCGCCAAGATCGAGCGCCGATTACCCCAGTACCGGTCGGCCACGTAGCCTCCGAGCAACGGCGTCAGGTAAACCAGCGACGTGTAGTCACCATATACGCGGGAGGTCAGTTCCTTATTGAAGATCAAGGATTTGCCCATATACAAGGCAAGCAGCGCGCGCATTCCATAGTAACTAAACCGCTCCCACATTTCGGTGGCGAACAGCACGTACAGGCCCTTGGGATGGCTGGTAGAGGTAACCACGGGCGGCTGCTCTCGCACAGCGGAGGTAGTTTGCATGAAGAAAAGTAGAGATGAATGAGAAAGGAAAGTGCCCGCTGGCTGCAACCAAACGGTAGTTGGTAAAGCTACAAAACTTTGTTTACTGACAACTGTTAGTTTTTTGCGGTTATTTCAGCGAATCTTCGCTAAATAAATCTCCGGAATCGTTTGCGGATCATCTATTTCCTATATTTTTGCTTTCAGATTCCCCATCCTACCCTATAACCCCACTCTATCTCCGGACTTTATGACAAAATCCGCCGCCACTGTTTTAGCTTGCTTAAAGCCCTTAGGCTTCACCGAAGCAGCTCAGGTTCATCTCAATTTATCCCCCGACGAACTTGTGCAAGAAGCTCTTCGCCGCAATGAGGGAGTTTTGACTGACACAGGTGCCCTAATGGCCGACACAGGTATCTTTACCGGTCGTTCTCCTAAAGACCGGTTTATCGTACGAGATGCCGGCACGGCTGACAGCGTGTGGTGGGGCGACATCAACATTCCATTCGATGCCGCCAAGTTTGATCAGTTGCACCAGAAGATGGTGGCGTATTTAACTGATAAGGAAATTTACGTGCGTGACGCGTATGCTGGTGCCAACCCCGACTACACGCTTAAATTGCGCGTAGTAAACGAGTTGGCGTGGCACAACTTGTTCTGTTACAATATGTTCTTGCGTCCAGAACCCGGCGCTGACACCAGCTGGACACCGGATTTCTCTATCGTCTGTGCCCCTGGCTTTGAGGCCGATCCGGCACTAGATGGAACGCGGCAAAAGAACTTCGCCATTATCAACTTCTCGAAGAAGATGATTTTGCTTGGCGGTACGGGCTACGCCGGCGAGATGAAGAAGGGCATCTTCGGAGTGCTCAACTACCTGCTCCCGCACCAGCTGCGCACGCTGCCCATGCATTGCTCCGCAAACGTAGGCAAGGACGGCGACACTTCTATTTTCTTCGGCCTTTCGGGCACGGGCAAAACCACACTCTCCGCCGACCCCAACCGGGGCCTCATCGGCGACGACGAGCACGGCTGGACGCCTGATGCGGGCATCTTCAACTTCGAAGGCGGCTGCTACGCCAAGGTTATCGACCTGAGCGCGGAGAAAGAGCCGGAAATCTGGAATGCTATTCGTACGGGCGCCATTGTTGAGAATACTCGCTTCATCCCCGGCACCACTACCGTGGATTATGCCAACAAATCGGTGACGGAGAACACCCGGACGGCCTATCCCCTCCATTTTATTCCAAATGCCATCGAGCCTTCGGTGGCAGATGCGCCTAAGAACATTTTCTTTTTGACAGCAGATGCGTTTGGGGTACTTCCTCCGATTAGCAAGCTGGACAAGAGCCACGCCATGTACCACTTCATGTCGGGCTATACGGCCAAGGTCGCGGGCACCGAAATGGGTATTACGGAACCACAGACAACGTTTTCGGCGTGTTTTGGCGCAGTGTTCCTGCCCCTGCATCCCACCAAATACGCCGAGATGCTCGGCAAGAAGATGGACGAAAATCCGGACGTGAATGTGTGGCTGGTGAACACGGGCTGGACGGGGGGCTCCTACGGCGTGGGCTCGCGCATGAAGCTGAGCTACACCCGCGCTATGATTACAGCGGCGCTCAACGGTGAGTTAGACGACATCGAATTCAGCAAGCACCCTATTTTCGGTGTGCAAGTGCCGACCTCCGTACCCAACGTCCCCGACCACCTCCTTGACCCGCGTGACACCTGGGCTGACAAGGAAGCGTATGATAGAACAGCGGCTGACTTGGCTATCAAGTTTGTCGAGAACTTCAAGAAGTACGCGGATTTTGCTAATGCTGAAATCTTGGTCGGTGCGCCGAAAGTAGAAGTGGCTGCCAGCGTGTAAAGGCACAAGCAGCCTTTCTAAAAACCCCGCTGGCATCTGGCTAGCGGGGTTTTTAGTTTTACATGAACAAGATATTCATACTGCTACCAACCATTCTATGGTTACTAAATCTCTGTTTACGGCCATAATTGTCTTTGCCTGCTTATAGTTCCTAAGTTCTTGCTGACGGGTACGTTCCACCTAAACCCGTTAGTTTTGCTGCGTCAATCTACTCCTCATTTCTTCCTCTTTCATGCGTAAGCGCTTCCTGCCCGTTTTACTACTGCTCCTTACTCCTCTCCATTTATGGGCCTGGGGAGTAGATGGGCACCGCGCCATTGGTAAAATTGCTGAAAACCACCTCTCCCGTCACGCCAAAAAGGAAATTCGGAAGCTGCTAGGCACCGAAACACTGCCGCTGGTTAGCACCTGGCCCGACGAAATCCGCTACTACCCGGAATTCAAGGAAACCGCTCCTTGGCACTACGTGAACACGGCCTCTGGCTTGAACCACGACCAGTACGTGCAGCAGCTCAAAGCCCAAACGGAGCCCAATGCCTACAGCGCCCTGCTGGCACAGGTGGGCATCTTAAAGGACACCCAGAAAACACAAGCTGAACGCTTGGCAGCTCTTAAGTTTGTGGTTCATATCGTGGGCGACGTGCATCAGCCCTTACATGCTGGCCACGCCGAGGATAAAGGTGGCAACGATATTAAGCTGAAGTACCGCGGCAAAGACACCAACCTGCACAGTCTCTGGGACAGTGGCCTAATTGAGTACCAAGGCCTTAGCTACACTGAAATAGCCGGGCAGTATGAGCAGCAGTTGCGCGGCCGTCAGGTGAAGGCTTGGCAGAAAGCGTCGCCTGAACAGTGGCTTTGGGAGTCGTATCAGGCTAGTGAACAGATATATGGAGACAAGCCCGCCAACGGCGACATCGACTATAAGTACTACCCCGCTCACTCCGAGCTAATGAAACAGCGCATCGAACAGGCTGGAGTACGGCTAGCAGCTGTTCTGAATGAAACGCTTAAGTAAATAGCCTAGCCCTTGCGCTGGCAAGCCATTAGCAACATAAAAGCGCGTTCTGTTACCCTACAACCCTGCTAGCTCTGGCTAGCAGGGTTTTCTGTTTCGGGGCAGTATCCCGCTATCTTTGTCTTATGCCGCATACTTTCTATGCCCCCGGCTTAGCGGGCACTACCTATACGCTGCCCGAAGAAGAAAGCAAACACGCAGTGCGTGTGCTACGCCTAATGGCCGGCGAGGCCGTGGAATTGGTGAACGGCCGCGGCGGCGTATTTCAGGCCGAAGTGGAAGCCGCCGATGCCAAGCGCTGCCGGCTGCGCGTTGTGCAGGAACAACAGATGCCGCGCCGTTCTTATTTTGTGCACGTAGCCGTGGCACCCACCAAAAACCTCGACCGGATGGAGTGGCTGGTGGAAAAAGCCACCGAAATAGGGGTCGACCGGTTATCATTTCTGCGCTGTGCCCGCTCCGAGCGGCGCGAGCTAAAGCTGGACCGCCTACACAAAATTGCGGTCAGTGCCCTCAAGCAATCGGGGCAAGCGTGGCTGCCGGAGCTGGACGAAATGCTAGACTTCGCCGCCTTTTTGCCTTCGGTGGCCGGTGAAACAACGTTCATTGCTCATCTGGAAGAAGGAGAACGGACGCCACTGGCCCGCGTAGCCGCTACTGGAGCGAGTTGCTGCATCCTCATCGGGCCCGAAGGCGACTTTACGCCCAATGAAATTGCGACGGCTTTCGAGCAAGGCATTCGCCCCGTGACCCTGGGTGCCTCGCGTCTACGCACTGAAACGGCCGCACTAGCGGCCGTACACACGGTACACGTCGTGCGAGAATAAACAGACTGCAACACGCTATTCTTGCTGCAACGACGAGTTATCGGCTTGGGAGTCGTCGACAGCTAGGCGCGCAGCCTCTTTGGCTAGCTTCTTTTTGCGCCAAGGCGCATCCTGTTCCCAATCACCAGCCATAATGCAGCCGTAGGGTCGAATTTCATCAACGGTGGTGGCTAAGTTGAACTGTGCAATCTGCCGCTTCACGTCCTCCGCATCCTTATAGGCGCTGGGCAGTTCGGAAATGTCAATGCGGTTGAAGTAGAATCGGGCGTCAATGCCGTGGGTTTCCTCGGCAAACAGGTCTTCGTTTGTCTGGCCGAGTTTGCTGAATTTGTGACGGGTACGGCTTAAGTTTCGGCCGGCTCCGTGGGGCGCGAAGCCCAGGTTGGTTTCAGTGGTGTTGCCCTCCACAAGAAGGATAGGCTGAGCCATGTTCAGCGGAATGATGCGCGGGCCGGTAATATCGGGCATGAACTTCGAGTCCAGCGGCGTGGCTCCCTTGGCGTGATAAAACAAGTCTCCGTCGCGAAACACGAAATTATGCTCGTTCCAAAACCGCTGCTGCACCACCGTCCCAAGCTCGCTACCGATGGCCTCGTGCAAGCACAGGTGATTTTGCTTGGTCCACTTCCGAACAGTTTGCAACGCCGCCCAGTACTGCTCGCCCTCTGTTGACTGACTAGGAATCCAGGCATTGTGTGGATCTGTGTCGGGCGAAATGGCTTGGCGGAACCGTTCGGCCATCTTCATCCCCTGCGTATACAGCGCCGCACCCACTCCCCGGGAACCGTGGTGGGACACCAACACCGTGTCACCGGTATTGCGCGAAGTTCCGACGTAGAGAAAGTGGTTGCCGTCGCCCTGAGTGCCTAGATGCTCACGGGCAAAATTGAGGCTACGCAGCGAGTTTAAAAATGGATTGGCTTGCATTTCGGCCTCAATTTCTGCGGGCAACGCAAACTGCCGCTCGGGCGAGCGGCCGCCGGGGCCGAAATGCGTGATTTGCTGCGCAGCGTCGAGTACGCTTTTGGGGTTTACCTTGCCTAGATTGGTCAGCATCACAGAACAGCAAATATCGGCGCTGTGCATGCCGGGGTGAATGGCGTTGCGAGCAACCACAATACCCCCAACCGGAATGGTGCCTGGAGGGCCCGCCGGGCAGGCGTCGGGCATGATGGCGCCGGCCACCACCGTAGGGGTCCGCATTAGCTGGTGCATCGACTGCCTTACGTAGTCAATATTGGCTTGCTCCACTGGCGTGTCGGCGCTGATGTTCTCGTAAAAAGGCACCGGTTTTTCCAGAAGCGGAATTTCCGGCGCGGGCTTCACAGTGTCGAGGTAGGCACGTAGCGTTTCGCCTTCTAGGCTATAGGCGTTGATGTGCTCGAGGGCCTGCTTAAACCACTTGCCTGATTTCAACCCAAGGTTCAATAAATCTTTTCCGGTTACCATTGGTGCTAGTTCATACACAGCGGTCAGGCAACCGCCTTCGTTTGGCAAGAAATGAATTAAAACTTAGTAGACCACCGAAAACCGCCGCAGGCACTTCCTGTAGCGCAAGCAAGGTCTGACAATAAGGAGAAGATGGTTTGGGTTTGCCCTAATAGTCTGAACTTTCCCGTCTATCCGTTACTTTGTTTTACAGTGCGCCTACTCCACATCAAATACCCATGCTGAAAAACCTGCTGCTGACTGTTCTGCTCTTGTTTTCTCTCACGGCTTTCTCTCCTCCTGCTACCAGCTTCCGCATAGCCAAGCTGCACTACGGCGGCGGCGGGGACTGGTATGCCAACAAGACCTCCTTGCCCAACCTGATCCGCTACTGCAACCAAGCGTTGCGCACCAACATCGCCCCCGATGAGGCCACCGTGGAGCTGGATTCACCGGAGTTGCTGACGTATCCCTTCGTGCACATGACCGGCCACGGCAACGTGGCTTTCACGGAAGGCGAGGCCAAGAACCTGCGCCGCTACCTGACGGGTGGCGGGTTTCTGCACATCGACGACAACTATGGCCTCGACAAGTTTATCCGGCCCGAAATGAAAAAGGTGTTTCCCGAACTAGACTTCGTGGAACTGCCTTTCTCCCACCCCATCTATCACCAGAAATTTCAGTTTCCGAAAGGCTTGCCCAAAGTGCATGAGCACGATGGCAAACGCCCCCAAGGCTTTGGCCTCCTCTACAAAGGCCGGTTGGTATGCTTCTATAGCTATGAATGCGACCTCGGCAACGGCTGGGAAGACCTCGGCACTTACCCCGAAGACACCCCCGCCACGCATGATGCGGCTCTACGCATGGGGGCTAACCTGGTGACTTACGCACTGACGCAGGATTAACTTGTAGAATAGTTTAAATAACGGTGGGTCGCTCAACTAGCAAGGAATAGTTGAACGACCCACTGTTATTTAGGCTATCCGGCCTAAAATTTCCGTTGCAGAATTTCGCTTAAAACAAATGCGGCACGCAAATCCGCTGGATTTCGCAGGCGGTCCGCTATGCTACTTCGTGCTTGCAGACGGGCTTCTTCACGACGGCGCGACTGGGTCTGGCTCCAGTAGTCTTCTTGGCCGTGTTGCGTGGTAGCGCGGGGTAATGCCGCGGCGCGGCGCGCTTCCTGCCTGGGAGTCTCCAGCGAACGAGCCTCTCTAAACCTCTCCAAAGATTTCGGCGTCGCGGTAGTTTGCTCTAAGCTACGAGGAACGGGGGTCGTTTCGCGGGGCAGTGGCCGGCCGGCCGGTGTAGTTGGCGTAGGCCGAGTGGCCGAGGGCACCGGCGCAGTAGTTGGGTTGCCGGCACGGTTTTGCTCCTGCATCTGCTTTAGCATCTCCTGGAAAGATGTGGCAGGCAGCGGCGGTACTTTCCCCGTAGTTTTGGGCCGTTCGCGCTGCTCACGGGCCGTTGTCTCGCGCGCTTTTTGCGCCATGCGCCAAATAAAAATGCCGAAACCAAGCACAATTAAGAGCAGTATTTGCAGCTTTTCCATCTTGAAGCAAGGCTAAGTGATTGAATGACTTGATGGTTGCCTGACTACTGCCTTGCCGGAAGACCAACAGTCAAGTTATTCAGTGTTTCTCTTCCTGAACACTTACCGAATACCATTTTCCGGAAATCGGCCCGATTTGGTGCGGTAAAAGGCCTTTATCTTCTCAAGATCAGCCTCGTAGTCGCCGGTGGGATAGATGGCTGGTCCTACGCCGGCTTCTTTCTTCTTGTAATCGAGGAACCCCAACAGGATGGGCACGCCCGCGCCTAGCGCCGCAAAATAAAACCCTTTGCGCCAGCGCGGTTGGTAAGCGCGGGTGCCTTCGGGCGTAATCAGAATTACAAGCTCGTCGCGCTCATCGAACAGTTGCACCATACCATCAACAAGGCTGTTGTTTTTGCTGCGGTCCACGGCCAACCCGCCCAACGACCGTACCAAGCCGCCGAGCACCGGGATAGTCGTCCACTCTTTCTTGATAGTCAGCTTAACGTCCTCATCCATGAGGAAGAAAGCAGCGCGAGCCATAATAAAGTCCCAGTTACTGGTGTGTGGCGCGGCAATCATCATGCTCTTCCTGATGTTGGGCGGCACTACGCCGTTGAGTTTCCAGCCGGCTACCCGGAAAATTGCTTTCGAGACGTAATACCAGAAGGTAGAGGTTTTGCGGGCAGCCATGCAGAAAATAAGGGCTCGTGTGGGTTTGAGCCAAGAGTAAAGCTAGAAGTAAAAGATTGAAATACGAATGCGGGCCACCCCACCGCAGCACAAAGCACTGATTTGCATATAGCTGAACAGCCGACCCTGTGCCGCTGCAACGGCCTCGTTTAGCGCAGGTTGCTAGGCGAGGTGTAAAGCGAAAGCAAACGTTGCGCGCGCCAGGGCCGCCTAGCACTTTAGTGTAATAGCGCCGTCAGCGCCGCCGCCTGGCCCATTGTGTGCTGGTAGCCGATATCAAACAACTTCTGTGCTAGCCGGTAATCTAGTGTGCGGTATAGGCGCAGCTCCGGCGGCTCTAGCAGCAAGTCGCATTGCTGCTTGTTGAGCGTGGTATTGGCGTTGATGGCGAGGTTAAGCGTCCGTTCGACCAGCGTCCGGAACGTAGTGACGCGCGCCGCGCGGTTGACGGGGTTGCAGTTGACGCCTACCACTCGCAGACCTTTCCCTAACAAGGGCTCAACGGGCAAGTTGTTGAGTAAACCGCCATCTACGAGTTGGCGCCCTTCAAATTCCACCGGCCGATACAAAATAGGTACGGCCGATGAAGCCAAAAGAGGCGGAATCAGCAATCCTTCCGAGAAGTAGATGGAGATGCCTTCCGTTAAGTCAGTGGCAACTAGCGTGAGCGGCCGGTGTAAGTCAGCAAATGTGCACTCGGCCCCCAAGTGCTGGGCCAACAAAACCTGCACGGCGTCGAGGCGCAACAAACCGTAGCGGCTAAGGGAGAGACGCGTTAGGCGGGTGAAATTGACGCTTGTAAAGAGCCGCAAAATCTCACGGGGCGCAAAGCCAGCCGCATAAAACGTGGCCGCAATAGCGCCCGATGATACTCCCGCCAGTTGAGTCAGCGGTAGAGCCAACTCGTCGAGGGCGGCTAGTACTCCTAAGTGGGCAATACCCCGCGCCCCTCCCCCCGACAAAGCTAGGCCAAGGGAATAGCTGCTTGTTGATTGCTCGTTTCCGGTGAAGTCAGACAAAATAAGCAGGACTAGTCAAGCTGGGATGAAACTAGGAACAAGCAGCGACAATCTTACAATTCCGTTAAACGGAAGGTCTCGGCCAGGCGAACTCCTTTTTCAGTGTGCTGCACTGTGCAGCACTCCACCCGTGGGTCGTGCTCAAGCACCAGCACCCAGTTTTCGTCAGCGGCGCGGTGCAGTACCTGTTCTTTCTCGGTCATGGTCACGAGCGGGCGCATATCGTAGGCCATTACGTAAGGCAAGGGCACATGCCCGGTGCTAGGCAGCAAATCAGCCATGAACACCAGCGTGCGGTCTTTGTAGCGCAACATGGGCAACATCATTTTCTCGGTGTGCCCATCGGCGAAAATGATTTCCTGAAAGCTGGGCAACGCATCGGGCACGCCAGCCACTGAATCAATGAATTGCAAATGGCCACTTTCCTGAATCGGTAAGATGTTCTCCTTCAGGAAGCTCGCTTTTTCGCGCGGGTTGGGCGTTACGGCCCAGTCCCAGTGGGCTTGGTTGCTCCAGTAGGTGGCGTTCGGAAAAGCGAGTTGGAGCTTATCGTCGGGGGTGCGCACAACCGAGCCGCCGCAGTGGTCGAAGTGCAAATGGGTCAGGAACACGTCCGTAATATCGGCGGCCGTGAAACCTCGCTCCCGCAACGATTTCTCTAGCGTGTCGTCGCCGTGCAAGTAGAAATGGCCACGAAACTTCTGGTCTTGCTTGTCGCCGATGCCGTTGTCGACGAGTACCAGGCGGTTACCATCCTCTATCAACAGGCAGCGCATGGCCCAGGTGCACATATTGTTGTCGTCGGCGGGATTAAGCTTTTGCCACATGCTCTTGGGCACTACCCCAAACATGGCACCACCATCCAACTTAAACAGGCCGGTATCGAGCGTATGAATTTGCATTGTTGAATTGTTTGATGGCTAGCGGTTCCTGCAATTGTTGAACAACCACTCATTCAACTTTTCAACCTACTCCATCACTACGCCCATGGCCGAGAACTTGTCGATCCGCTGGCTGATGCGTTCCTCGTGGGGCAGTGCCTCCAGCTCGTCGAGGGTTTTGATAATCGTTTTTTTGAGGGCCTGAATCATCTTGGGCATGTCGGTGTGAGCACCGCCGAGAGGTTCCTTCACAATGCCGTCGACTAGCTTAGCGGCCAGCATATCGGTGGCCGTGAGTTTGAGCGCTTCGGCCGCTTGCTCCTTATAGTCCCAGGAGCGCCACAAAATGCTCGAGCACGACTCCGGCGAAATAACCGAATACCAGGTGTTTTCCAGCATCAGCACCCGGTCGCCGATGGCAATACCAAGGGCACCACCCGAAGCGCCTTCCCCAATAATAATACAGATAACTGGCACCTTCAACAGAAACATCTCCTTGAGGTTGCGGGCAATAGCCTCGCCTTGCCCCCGCTCCTCGGCTTCCAAGCCCGGAAAAGCCCCAGGGGTGTCAATCAAGGTTACAATCGGCTTACCGAACTTTTCAGCCAGCTTCATGAGGCGCAGGGCTTTGCGGTAGCCTTCCGGGTTGGGCATTCCGAAGTTACGGAACTGCCGCTGCTTGGTGTTACGGCCTTTCTGCTGCCCAATGAACATAACGGAGCGCCCATTTAGATCGGCAAACCCGCCAATCATGGCCTTGTCGTCGGCTACGGTCCGGTCACCGTGTAGTTCCACAAACTTCTCGCTCATGCCCTCAATGTAGTCGAGCGTGTAGGGCCGCTCGGGATGGCGCGAAAGCTGCACCCGTTGCCAGCGGGTTAGGTTGGCGTAGGTTTCCTTTTTAAGGGCTTTGATTTTGGCCTCAAGAGCAGTTACGGCGTCCGAAACGTCTACCTGGCTGTCGAGGGCCAGTTGTTGCATTTCGCGGAGCTTGCCTTCGAGGGCAGCAATGGGTTGTTCGAAATCAAGGAGCATTGGCCGGGAAGGAATGCGTCGGGTTGGTGGTGAGAAGAGGAAGGAGGCAAAGGTAAGTGAACCGCCTCACTCGTCACACGCTTGCTGGTACTAGTAACGCAAGAAAGTTTTCTAGCTGTTTCTCAGCTAGAAAAGAGTTAAACGGCAGCAAATACCTGATTTTATCGGGGCTAGGTTGGGAATTGTCATAGCGCGCGCTACCTTTGCAGCACCTTATCGAAAGGCGGTTGGCTTTTCTGGTAACATGAACTGGTTCGGTAGTTCAGTCGGTTAGAATGCCGCCCTGTCACGGCGGAGGTCGCGGGTTCGAGTCCCGTCCGGACCGCAGCAATGCAAAGAAAAAGCCTCTGTGAGTAATCCACTCACAGAGGCTTTTTCTTTGCCCTTGGTCCAGCCCATCCAGTTCCTTTGTCGCTGCCTGTACTCCCTACTAGCCCTAAGGATGAGCACTAGCCAATAAGCTTTATTGGCAGTAGGTAGGCGTTAGGCGTGTCTCTTTTCCCAAGCCAGGCAGGAAAAGCCGAAACCACTATTCAGCTTTCAAGAAAGAATAGCATTAGATTTCGCTGCCACCAAGCCGAAGAACAGTGGCAAAACAAGCATCCCAATTAATTATAATAAAATCTATGCTTAGTAATTCAAACAAGAGCCAATTATAAACAGGGTGAATGTTTTTTTTGTAAAAATCCTATTTCATACCCACCCGTTTCGAAATACTTTTCGTTCATTAGCTGAATTTCAGGTTTCAAGCATTTCCTGCTTACCTCCGGCGCACCTTGTTTTCTCTCATGCCTATGCTCTTATCTTCACTCTCTCGTTGGTTTAGTGTTTTCATGTTTGTTTTGATTGGGTTAGGTGGCTGCATACCACAAAAAAAGCTTCCTTATCTACAAAATCCGTCGTTCACAACAGAAAGAGCTACTCCCATCGACAACAACCCGGAGCCCTACCGGTTGCAGCCGAGCGATATTGTTAGCGTTAAGGTGCAAAGCGCCCAAGCTGATTTGAACACTAGCCTCAACATTACAGGGTCGCAAACGCTGTACTCCAGCGAACCGGGCGTGTTGTACTTATCAGGCTACTCGGTTGATGAGCGCGGCCAGATTACCCTACCAACCGCGGGTAAGGTGAAAGTGCAGGGCCTCACGCTCGACGAAGCGCAAAACGCTGTGCAAAAAGCAGTAGCGCTTTATGTGCGCGATGCCACGGTACTCGTAAAACTGCTTAGCTTTAAAGTAACGATACTAGGCGAAGTACGTACTCCGGGGCGATACTTCATTTATAACTCCCAAGCTACACTGCTCGAAGCGCTAGGCATGGCCGGTGACCTCACCGAATTTGGCAACCGCGAAAACATTAAGCTGGTGCGCCAAACCCCTAAAGGATCAGCAGTTATACTGTTGAATCTGACCGATCCCAACCTGCTGAAGTCTCCTTATTATTATCTTATGCCGAATGATGCCTTGTATATAGAGCCCCTCAGGGCCCGATCATCCCGCGCCAATGTCAATAACCTGGGCATTGTCTTTTCGGGTATTTCGGCCGTGGTACTGCTGCTTAGTTTCTTTGTTAACTGATTCTTACTTAAGGTGCTATCTTTTCTTTCACCTGGCTCACTATCTACATGGAACCACGCCCGGCTCCTTCCGAGGAAATAGATTTACACGAATTGTTTTTCAAGCTCCGCAACCGTTGGCCGCTGTTTTTGGCTTCGCTGCTGCTTACCAGTTTGGTGGCTTGGATGTACCTGAAAACCAAAGAGCCCGTCTACGATTTCAAGGCTACGCTGCTGGTGAGCAACCAGCGCACGGGCTCCAAGCAAACCCAGGAACTACTCCAACTGCTCGACAGTCAGGAAAAAGTGGTGAAGCTGGAAGACGAAATCGGCATCTTAACTTCCACCGACGAGGTAAAACGCACGTTGGCCCAACTGCCCTTTTTGGTATCCTACCACGTCGCGGCGGCTAGTTGGCTTAACGGCTTCGGCAACTTGCAGGTGCGGGAACGAGCCTTGGGCTCCGTACCGTTTCGGGTGCAGCTTGCCCCCAATGCGCCGCAACTCACGGGCATCCCGATTTATGTGGAGCCGCAAGGCAATGGCAGTTACCGCGTGCACGCCGATGCCAGCAAGGGGAACCTGCGGCGGCTAGCAACCAGCGAATTTGTGCGGGAAGTAACGGACGTCCACTTCGACCAGACGGTGAAAGCCGGTGACACGCTCCGCACGCCGTTGCTGACAGTCGTTATTGCCCCGGAGCGCAATTATCCCGCCGACGCCGACGAAGAGTATTATTTTGAATTACACGACCTAAACAGCCTAACCGCCGAGTACCAAAACAAGTTGAAAGTACGGGCCACCGACCGGGAATCAAGGATTTTGGAACTGGCCACCAAAGGTTCGGTGCCGGAGAAGGAAACGCTGTTCCTGAACACGCTGATGAACCAGTACGTGCAACAGGACCTTGTCCAGAAAAACCAGATTGGCAACCGTACGGTGGCTTTTCTCGACGAGGAAATCAACAAAATGGGCCGTTCGCGGCAAGAGTCGGCGCAGGAACTTAGCTCCTACCGTTCGCAGACGGGCGTAGTTGATGTTGGGGCCCAATCGGGAGCTAGTATTCAGCAGCGAAGCGCGCTGGAAATGCGTCGGGCAAAGCTTAGCACCGACCAGAAAAACTACGAAAATATGCTGCGCTACCTACGCCAGAACAGGTCAGTATCGCAGTTGGTAGCGCTGAGCGGCGCCGGCGTGGAAGACCCGGCCGTTACGAACTTGATTACGCAGCTCACCGAGCTGAACAGCAAGCGGGCTGCGCTGGCCGTAAGTGCCACCAACAACAACCCCATGCTCATTGAGTTGGATCAGCAGATTCGCATCACGAAAGAGTCCTTGGTGTCCACTTTGTCGGGCTCGGCCCGTGCGGCTGGTATTGCTTTGCGTGATGTTAACCAGCAGCTCGCCCAAGTGCAGGACCAGATGAGTGAGATGCCGGAAAATGAGCGGCAAATAGGCTCGTTGCAAACTACCACTGACTTCAATGAGAAGAAATACAACTTCCTGGTGGAAAAGCGCAACGAAGCCGCTATTGCGCTAGCTACCAACACCACCGACAAAAAAGTGGTTGATCAGGCCGCCCAAATAGGCGTGGGGCCTTCGGCGCCCAAGAAACCGTTGGTGATGTTACTGGCCTTGCTTGCCGCCTTGGCTATACCGGCCGGCGCCGTGCTGCTACTAGACAAAACGAACCGTCGGATTCAAAGCCAGGAAGACCTGTCGAAGATTACCAACATTCCCCTGCTCGGGGTAATACCCCACGGCACCGATGTAGACAAGAACGTGATGCTGCGAAACGTGCGCAACCCTATTACGGAGTCGTTTCGCTCGATTCGGGTGAACTTGCAATATCTGTCGGCAGGCCTCGATAAGCGTGTAATTGGCGTCACATCGTCGGTGCCGGGGGAAGGCAAGAGTTTCTGCGCCGTGAATTTGGCTACCGAGCTAGCCCAGAGCGGCCGGCGCGTGCTGTTACTGGGGTGCGACATGCGGCGGCCGACCATTGCGGGCTACTTCAATTTGCCTATTAGCCTGGGTGAAGGCCTGAGCAGCTACCTAGCTGGCCGCAGCACCCTCGACCAAGCCCGCGTGGCATCCGGCGTTCCGAACCTGGATTTGCTGACTTGCGGCCCTATCCCCGACAACCCCACGCAGCTGCTGGAAAGCGCCCGCATGGAGGAATTGCTGGCGAACATGCGCCAAGAGTACGACTACCTGCTGATTGATATTCCGCCCATGGGCTATGTGTCGGAGTTTATTGTGCTGCTGCGCTACCTCGATGCCAGCATTTACGTGGTTCGGCAGAACTACACCGACCGGGCTTTGGTAAACCAAATCAACGAGATGCACCGGGACCGGAAAGTGAAGCAGTTGTACATGGTTATCAACGATGTACACTTCGCCAAAACCTACGAGTACCGACACAAAACCAAGGCCTATAGTTACGGCTACGGCAACGGTAATTGAAAAAATAAGACGACAAAGGCCCGCAAACATCTGCGGACCTTTGTATTTTAGGTTGAGCGCCGGGTAGTGTTGTTTGTTGTTGTGCATCATTCCGGCTGGGCCTATGCGTTATTTGTTGCTTGGTTGGTTGTTGAGTGGCTTCTGCTTGTTCCAACAGGCTTCCACCCAGGCGGGCGCCGATGCCAGCTTCGTTATCAGGAAGGGCGGCACTTACACCGGCGTCTACCGAAGCCTGGACTCCAATGTGCCCTGCATTCGGGTTGAAACCACCGAGCCGGTGATACTGGAAAACTGTGAGCTAACCGGAGCTGGCGACTTGATAAGAGCCAGCGGCGGCGCCGATTTAGTTGTTCGCAACTCTCGTGGCTACGGCTTGCCCCCCACCCTCGACGACAAGCCACGGGGGCGCTTTCTGGAGGCTTACAAAGCCCGCCGCTTGGTTATCGAGCACAATTATTTACAACAAACCAGCGGCATTGTGGTGGACCGCTGGAGCGACGATGCCCAAACTCAACCCACCCTTATTGTGCGTTACAATCAGGGGCTGAACTGCGATGGACGCTGGCGCAACAACCAGGGCAGCACCCGCAGCAGCTTCTTGCAACTTAATACAGTGCAGCACGTGCCCGGCATTGAGATTAGCTACAACCAGTTCATCAACCAGCCCAACCAAAGCGCCGTCGAGGACAACATCAACTTCTACGATTCGTCGGGGACGCCGGAAAGCCCAGCGCAGGTGCACGACAACTACGTGCAAGGCGCCTACCCTTTGCCGGCCACAGCAAAGGAGTTTCATGGCACAGGGCTCACCACCGACGGCAATGCCAACGGCACCGCCGGCACCACCGCGGCTTATATCGAGGCGCACCACAACCAGTTTGTCAGCACCTGCAATGCGGCCATGAACATTGCCGCCGGCCACGACATCTACTTCCACGACAACCGCCTGGTCACCAGCGGCCTGCTGCCCGATGGCTCCCGCCTCAACGCCACCTACGCCGCCACCGCCGTCTTCAATTACTACAAGCTACCAGCCGACGCTTTCGGCCAGAACCGCGTCGAGCAGAATACCATTGGCTACGTGAAGTGGGGAACCAACCAGCCGCTCCCTAACCGCCACGACTTAAGCACCGGTTTTTGCGCGCCTTGCATCGGTACCAAGCACTTGCCTAACCCTGTTAGCTTGCAAACCGAGCGCAACGAGTGGGTTCTTTGGCAGCAAAAGCTGCGGCGGCAACGTTTGTATGTCGGGGTACGGCCTTGAAACCAGAAATAGCACAACCTCAGCCAGAAGACCTTTATTATTCTACGTATAATGCGTTTAATGAGAATTTTATACTGCTGGACGTAGTAGGACTAGCTTAAGATAACAGCTATTCTTTACCACCCAAACGCGCCAGCGTACTGCGCGTCATGAGGTAGAGGAAATGCGAATTCGTGACCAGGTAACGGCGCCACAACCGGCGCGGCTCCAGCCACAGCCGGTACGTCCATTCCAGGCCCATACGGCGGGCCCACACGGGCAGGCGCTGTTCTAGGCCGGCATACACCAAGAAAGCCTGCCCTACGCCTAGCATACAGGCTCTGATCTGATTTCGATGGGTGGCCATCCAGCGTTCCTGCCGAGGGCAACCCAGCGCCACAAACAACAGGTCGGGGTCAGCAGCATTGATGGCAGCTACATCGGCGGCATCTTCTTCGGGCGTCAGGGGCCGGAACGGTGGGGAATGAGTGCCGACAATGCGTAGCGTAGGCAGTTCGCGGCGGGCGCGGGCAACAATGGCGCTGAGCACCTCCGGCGTGGTGCCGTAGAAATAAACCGATTGGTTGCGGCGGGCAGCTTCAGACAGTAATACGGGCACTAAGTCCATGCCGGCTACGCGTTCCTGCGGTTTGTGATGGAACCACCCCACCGCTGCCGCTACGGGCGTGCCATCGGGCGTAACCAGGCTTGCTTCTTCCAATATCCGCTGAAACGAAGGGTCTCGATGCGCCTCGACCAGCATGTGCACATTGGCAAAGCATACGTAAGCAGAAGTACGCGCCGCTCCCTGGTCGAGAATAGTGGATACAAAGTCGGCCAGCGAGCCAGTTGATATACCCGTACCCAGCACAAGGCGTTTAGGTAGCATGAAGCGTTAGTTTTAAAGGCACACAAGAAAAAGCCCGACTAGACTAGCCGCGCTTTTCCGATAAAGTACAGAATCTTTCAGGATAAGTGAAAGACTTTCGGCCGTTGCTAGTAAGCGTTCTTCTCGCCTCGGAGCAGGTTCCAGACGGTGAGGCCGATGATTTTCATATCCAGCCCAAACGACCAGTCTTGGATGTATTGCAGATCGTACTCGACGCGCTTCTCCATGGCCCCCGCCGCCCGGGTCTCGCCCCGCAGCC
>NZ_CAXTBM010000073.1:24422-25666 GCF_964242765.1 uncultured Hymenobacter sp. | reverse complement strand
TAGTGCGAGTTGCTGGCCGTGAGGCCCTGCTCGTTGCGCACGGTGTAGGTGTCGAGGTTGGCCGCGCCTTGCAGCGCCTTCCAGCCGATGAGGCGGGCGTCGGTTTCGAACGACTTG
Source organism: uncultured Hymenobacter sp. (assembly GCF_964242765.1). NCBI lineage: Bacteria > Pseudomonadati > Bacteroidota > Cytophagia > Cytophagales > Hymenobacteraceae > Hymenobacter > uncultured Hymenobacter sp. Next base: position 25,549 of record NZ_CAXTBM010000073.1, on the reverse strand, counting down.
TTCTTGACCAGCTCGGGGTAGAGCCCACCGTCGGCCGCAAAATTGATGTCCTCGAAAAAGAGGCCGTACATGTTTTTATTAACGGCCGCGCCGGGCTTGTTCACCTGCACGGTGAGGGTAGCGGGGGCAGGCTGCGCGCTGACAGCCAGCGCACTAGATAGCGCCAAGCCAGTAGCCAGCGCCGGCAAGCGGGTGAGAATAGTCATAGCAACGAAAGAGAAACGGGTGGGAGAAAATTAGTTGGGCCGCCTAGGTAAGCTGGCCGCCTACCCCACCAGCAGGGGGTAGGCAGCCAGCCCAGCGCCCTACCCCCGAAAAGCCACCTCATTAAAGCGCAGCTCGTTCTTGAACGTGCGCAGCTTGGTGTCGGCGTCGATGATGAGGTACTCAATGCCGGCCATCTCGGCGAAGTCTTCGAGATACTCGGCGGTCAGGTTTTGGCTGAAGCCGGTGTGGTGGGCCCCGCCGGCCAAAATCCAGGCCGCCGCACCAGTGGCCAGGTCGGGCTTCACCTGCCACAGCACGCGGGCTACGGGCAGGTGGGGCAGGTCGTGCGCGGGCGCCACGGCCGTTACTTCGTTCACAATCAGGCGGAAGCGGTTGCCCATGTCCACGATGGTGGCGTTCAGGCCCTCGCCGGCGGGGCAGTTAAACACCAGGCGCACGGGGTCTTCCTTGCCGCAAATGCCGAGCAGGTGCACCTCGGCGCGCACCTTGCCCTCGGCGATGCTGGGGCAGATTTCGAGCATGTGCGAGCCCAGTACCTGCTCGTTGCCGGGCGCGAAGTGGTAGGTATAATCTTCCATAAATGAGTTGCCGCCGGGCAGGCCGGCGCCCATCACCTTCATGGCGCGCACCAGGGCCGAGGTCTTCCAGTCGCCCTCGCCGCCAAAGCCGTAGCCATCGGCCATCAGGCGCTGGGTAGCGATGCCGGGCAACTGCTTCAGGCCGTGCAAATCCTCGAAGGTGTCGGTGAAGCCCTTGGCGTCGCGGTCGGTCAGGAACTTGCGCAGGCCCAGCTCGATGCGGGCCGCGTCGCGCAGGCTTTCGCGCTTTTCGCCGCCTTCTTTTAGGTTGTCGCCCAGCTCGTATTCCTGCTCGTAAGTAGCCACGAGGCCGGCAATCTG
>NZ_CAXTBM010000073.1:0-24412 GCF_964242765.1 uncultured Hymenobacter sp. | reverse complement strand
CGCGTCGGTCACGGCATTTACCTCGGCTACCAGGTCGCCGATGCCGTAGGTGTTCACCTCATAGCCAAACTTAATTTCGGCTTCTACCTTGTCACCTTCGGTCACGGCTACGTAGCGCATGTTGTCGCCGAAGCGCACGAAATGCGCGCCCTGCCAGTCGGACCAGGCGCAGGCCACGCGGCTCCAGATGCTGAGGCGCTCGTGCACGTCGGGGCTCTGCCAGTGGCCCACTATTACCTTGCGGTTCAGGCGCATGCGGGCGCCGATGAAGCCAAACTCCCGGTCGCCGTGCGCCGATTGGTTGGTATTCATGAAGTCCATGTTGATATCCGCCCACGGAATGTCGCGGTTGAATTGGGTGTGCAGGTGCGCCAGCGGCTTTTGCAGAATCTTCAGGCCGTTGATCCACATTTTGGCGGGCGAGAAGGTGTGCATCCAAGCAATCAGGCCCACGCAGTTTTCGGTGGTATTGGCTTCCTGCACCAACTTATAAATCTCCTCCGGGCCGGTCAGCACGGGCTTATATATAATCTTGATGGGCAGTTTAGTACCTAGTTCAGCGGCAATTTCCTGCGAGTGAGCGGCCACCTGTTCCAGGGTTTCGGGACCGTAGAGGTGCTGGCTGCCCGTGATAAACCAGGCTTCGTATTGCGAAATGTCAATCATGAGGGAAAAGCTAAGAGAACGTCATGCTGAGCTTGCCGAAGCATCTCGCGTGCTGACACTGGATTATTAATTAAACATCAGCATGCGAGATGCTTCGGCAAGCTCAGCATGACAATTAGTATGAAAGTTTATTGACCGTAATAGGAATTGGCCCCGTGCTTGCGCTCGTAGTGCTTGCGAATCAGAGCGTCTTTCAGGCGCGGTACTTCCGGGCGCAACGTGCAGCTCAGATAAGCCAAGCGGGCAATTTCTTCGAGCACGGCGCTGTTGTAAACCGCTTTTTCCACGGTGCTGCCCCACGTAAAGGGCGCATGGTTGCCGACCAAAATCATTTCCACTTCCGTAGGCGAAATGCCGCGCCGTTCGAATTCCTGGATGATCTGCCAGCCGGTCTGGTGCTCGTAGTCGCCCTGGATCAGCTCGTCGGCCATAGGCGGCGCGCACGGTACGTCGGTGGTGAGGTGGTCGGCGTGGGTGGTGCCCAGGATCGGAATATCGGTTTGGGTTTGGGCCCAAGCCGTGGCGTAGGTGGAGTGCGTGTGCACGATGCCGCCAATGCTTTCCCACTGCTTGAAGAGCAGCGCGTGCGTCTTGGTATCCGACGACGGGCGCTTCTCCCCTTCCACAATGTTGTTGTCGTAATCCACGACAACAATGTCCTCGGGCTTCAGCTTCTCATAGGGTACGCCGCTGGGCTTGATGGCGAAAACGCCCTTGTCCCGGTCTACCACGCTGGCATTGCCGAAGGTGAACAGCACCAGCCCGAGCTTGGGCAGCTGCATGTTGGCTTCGTAGCAGTATTGCTTCAGGTCTTTATATTGGCTGCTCATGCGTGGTCAACTAAAGTGGTTTCAGAAGTGGTTTCGCCTTCCTTGAGCGTGACCGTTTCCACGAACTTGCCAAAGGCCTGGTATTGCTCGTAGCGCGCCTGATAGTCGGCCACACGAGCGGGGTTGGGCTCGTAGGTTTCCGCGAAACCGCTGCCCATCGCGCGTTGCGCTGCTAGCACATCGGTGTGGATGCCGGCTGCTACCGCGGCGTAGATGGCCGCGCCCAAGGCGGGAGCCTGCTCGGAAACGGCAATCTTGATCGGCCGATTCAGCACATCGGCCAAGGTCTGCATCACGAACTGCGACTTTTTCGCCACGCCGCCGATGCCGATTACTTGCTTCACCGGAATGCCTTCCTGCTCGAAACGCTCCACGATTTGCTTGGAGCCGTAGCAGATGGCTTCTACCAGCGCCCGGAAGATTTGCGGCGCGTTAGTACCCATCGTGAGGTTCATCATGGCGCCCTTCAGCCCTTGGTTGGCATCGGGCGTGCGGCGGCCGTTCACCCAGTCCAGGGCCAGCACCGCCGACTCTTCGGGGTCTACGGCGGCGGCCGCTTTGCTTAGCTCTACCAATAGAATGTCGCTCATCTCGTCGCGCAAGGCGGCTTGCTGCTCAGCATTCAGCACCTTAGAATGGGGCAGCACGTTGTGCAGCGGCCACTCCACAATCTGGCGGAACCACGCCAGCAAGTCACCGAAAGCCGACTGACCCGCTTCCAGCCCGAGCATACCCGGAATCACGGAGCCATCTACCTGGCCGCAAATACCCGCCACGAGGTGGCTACCTACTTCAGCCGTGGGTGCTACCACAATATCACAGGTGGAAGTGCCCATTACTTTCACCATCGAGTACGCTTCAATCTCACCGGCTACCGCGCCAGCGTGCGCATCGAAGCTGCCGACGGCTACTACCGTGTTGGTGGTCAGGCCAAGGCGCTCGGCCCATTCGGCGGAGAGGTTGCCGGCCACTTGGTCGGCGGTGAAGGTTTCTTCGAACAAGCGGCTCCGCAGCCCGGCCAACTTGGGCTCCAAGTGCGTGAGGAACTCCTCAGAAGGCAGTCCGCCCCAGCTCTCGTGCCACATGGCTTTGTGGCCGGCAGCGCAACGGCTGTGCTTGAAGGTGGCCAAGTCGCCGCCCGTGAGCAGCAAGGTCAGCCAGTCGCAGTGCTCTAGCCAAGAGTGTGTGGCGTTGAGTACGGCTTCATCTTCACGCACTACGTGCATGATCTTCGCCCAAAACCACTCCGACGAGTAGATACCGCCTTCAAACTTGGTGAAATCTTCGCCGCCCCAGGTGCGCGCCTTCAGGTTGATTTCGGCGGCTTCTTCGAGGGCCGTGTGGTCTTTCCACAACACGAACATGGCGTTCGGGTTGTTTTCGAAGCCCGGCGTGAGAGCCAGCGAAACACCCTTCTCGTTCACGGGGCCGGGTGTAGAGCCGGTGGTATCTACCGCAATGCCTACCACTTGCGCAGCCGGCACATGGGCTACTACCTTCCGGACGGTGGCTTCCAGACCTTCGATATGGTCGAGAGGATGTTGGCGAAATTGGTTGCGGGCGGGGTTGCAGAATTCCAGCTTTTTCCAGCGCGCGTAGTAGTGCACAGCTTGCGCTACTTCGGCTCCGGTGCGGGCATCTACCAGCAAGGCGCGCACCGAATCGGTGCCATAATCGACCCCGATGACGTAAGCCGCCTGTGGGTCAGATGTTGCTGTTTGAGGAGTTTGCACGAGTGAGGAAATTGGGAGATTAAGAAATGTGAGGTGCTAGCAGAATGCTAAGCCGCGTTTGCTGAAGCACCGTGCGTGCTAGTATGGAGTTGCCATTCTAGTGTTGGCACGCACAATGCTTCAGCAACTAGCCTAACTATAAAGTACCGGCTCCCTACTTGCGAACGCCGAACTTGTAGATCGTAGTTGATTTGAGGGTGTCGCCGGGCTTGAGGATGGTGCTCGGGAACTTGGGCTGGTTAGGCGAATCGGGGAAGTGCTGCGTTTCCAGGCAGAAACCAGAGTTTTTGCCGTACACCGTACCGCCTTTGCCTTTTAGGGTACCATCGAGGAAGTTGCCGGTGTAGAACTGAATGCCGGGCTCGGTGGTGGTTACTTCCATAGTGCGGCCCGAAGCAGCATCATAGACAGTGGCGGCGGCGTGCATACCGCTCGGGTTGTTGAGCACCCAGTTGTGGTCGTAGCCACCGGGCACCTGCCCGATCCGCTCGCCAATGGTATGAGGAGTAGTGAAGTCGAAAGGCGTGCCTTTCACGGGCTTCAGCTCGCCAGTCGGAATCAGAGTGGCGTCCACTACAGTGTAACGGTCGGCCGGCAAGGTCACTTCGTGGCCCAGAATGTCTTTGCCTACGCCGTGGTTGAGGTTGAAGTAGGCGTGGTTGGTGAGGTTGACCGGCGTGGCCTTGTCCGTGGTGGCCGTGTAGTCAAGGCGCAGGGCGTCGTCGTTGGTGAGGGTGTAAACTACCGTCACGGCCAAATTGCCGGGGTAGCCTTCTTCGCCGTCTTTGCTGTTATAAGTGAGTGTTAGCGTCTGGCCATCGGCCGAAGTACCGGGCTTGGCCTCCCACATCACCTTGTCAAATCCCACCTTGCCGCCGTGCAGCGTGTTCGGGCCGTTGTTCTTAGCCAGCGTGTATTCCTTCCCGTCCAGCGTGAACTTGCCGCCTTTGATGCGGTTGCCGTAGCGCCCAATCAACGCCCCGAAATACGGGCCCGATTTCAAAAACTCCGGGCTCTGGTAACCGCTCACATCATCGAAGCCGAGGATAACATCACCCATCTTGCCGGCCTTGTCAGGCACCATGAGGCTGATAAGCGTGCCACCGTAGTTGGTAATGGTAGCTTTTACGCCGTGAGCATTGGTGAGCGTGTAAAGCTGGGCTTCGGCGCCAGCAGTGGTTTTGCCAAAAGCGGTGGCAGTAGGCATAGCGGCAGTGGTTTGGGTGGAGTCGGTAGCAGTGGCTGCATTGCTACCTTCAGTTTGGGTGGCGGGCTGCTGGTTGCAAGCAGCGAGTGCCAATCCGGCGGCAATACTGCCGGCTAGCATACCGGCACGGTTGAAATTTGTCATGGGCAGATGGAAAGCGGGAGTTGAAAAGGCGGAACGGGGAATATTGAAAACTATGACTGCTTACCAGAAACGCTACTGGTTGAGAGCCGCCAATTTAAGAGCCTTTTTTAATGCGTAAGTGCATTATGCAATTCTATATGAAATAGAGTAAATCAATTCTTCCTTGATAAAAGCACTCAATTTGGTACGTAAAGTAGAAATTCTTCTTTTATTACACAATCGTTTGTGTTTGCCAATGCCTCATAGCTGTGCTTGAAACTCTCCTTGTCTTAGTGAAAAGCATTGTCATTAGAATACCCTGACTGGTGCCACTCAACGCTTTACAGAAGAAATCAGTGAGCAGGCTTAACATGATGCGCTGCATCCTTTTCTCTGGAGGATTCTGCACTATCTGCGTTACAAGAAGCTTACTTTGTGCGTGGAGTAGCTACTCCCCCGCTGCACTTGCACCTGATAGACGCCTGGCTTTAACCCCGTTGCGACAACCAGTTTGTTGCTCTGGGCCCTGAACGCCTGCCGGTACACCACTTGTCCTTGCGAGTTGAAAACGATAACTATCGCCTTTTCCAAAACCTGGCTGCCACCCATGTCTACTGTGAAACTCCCTTGCTCGGCCGGCACCGGATAGATGCTGACATCAAATAGCTTCTTGTTGGATACCGTAGCTAACGGCCCCACGGGAGTGGTAGTCCAGCGTTGGCAGGTGCAGCCATTGTAGTCAAACAAACCCAGTTGGGTACCGGGCACCGTAGAAGCAAAAGGCACCTCTACTACCCGGTTGCCATTCACCGAAGCAAACACCAGCGTCCCGTCGCTAGCGCGGTCGAGCCGGAACAGTTGACACGTTGCACCAGTAGTGGCCCCAACTTGCAGTGCCGCATTGTTGGCTGCCGAGCAGTTCGCTACTCCTACCGTCAGGCCGCTTTGCACATTGGCGATGCTGTATTCGCCATTGCCGACTGCTACGAAATTCCACTGTTGACAAGTTTGGCTTGTACGGTTACCCTGCGAAACCGCTTGTCCGGTAGCACCTGCACAACCGGACTGCCATAACTGACCACTATTCTGGCCGGTGATTTCGTAGCGGCCGGGTGCTAGCCAGTCGCGGCTAATTACCGGCCAGTCGGCGGCATCCCACGTGAGTTTAGCAATACCGAGCTTCGCCATGCCATTGTCATTCGCGTCGTAATAGTGGTGAGAAAACATGCTAACGCCATTCTCCTCGAAAATACCGGCGTGCCCCGGCCCCACGTAACGTCCTGATCGGTTCAGCACCACGGATCCGCCGTTGTTGTTGAGGTCGACGCCACTTTTATCCAGAAACGGCCCCGTAGGCGACGTAGAACGGCCCACTTGAATGTAATAGGTGCTTGTAGAACCTTGGCAGCAACTACCCCGGTTGATGAACAGGTAGTAATAGCTGCCGTGCTGCTTCACGTAGGCTGCCTCTACCCCATTGTTGGCCACCGCAAATTGCTGGGTGCTGCTACCATTGAGGGGCTTGCCCGTAGTGGGGTCCAATTGCAGAACACGAATGCCGCCGAAAAATGAGCCGTAAGCAAACCATAGGTTATTGCTCGCGTCGCGGTACACGGCCGGGTCGATGGCGTTGGCCGCGCTACTATTGTTGGAGGATATCACCTCGCCTTCGTCCACCCAGTTATAGTTTGGGTTGGCCGGGTCCAGCGTCACGTTGGTAGCCAGGCCGATGCCCGATACTCTAGAGCCAAATGAAGAGCAGGAGTAATAGAGGTAGTACTTCCCGTTTAGGAAGATGCACTCCGGCGCCCAGTAGTCGTTCTGGAAAGTAGGAACTCGGGTCGTAATCCAACTTGGGCGGGTGCTCGGGGTGAAGACGGGCCGAGAGCTAAACGTCCAGGTTATCAGGTCGGTGGAATACTTGGCAGGTATCCCCTGGCCCGTCGTGAACACCCAGTACTTGTTGCCTTCCTTGATAATGGTAGCCGGATCATGTGCTCGTTGGTCTCCCTGCTGACCTACTACTTCTCTACCTGGCCAAGCCACAAGCAGCAGTAACAGCAGGCTATATCCGAATCCCCGCGGCCAACACCTAAATAGCCGCACAAGCTTTCCCAATTGACTAGCCCAATTTGTATTCGTTGACATCATAATGTATTTCATCTGAAGGGGATACGGTGTTGAACAAGCGCATACTTACATCTAGTGTGCACTTATAAGCGGCAGGCAGCAGACCGGGTCTTGGAAAGTAGGCCCGATCAGCTATTGCCAAAACAGCCGTTCCAGTTTTAGCCCGGAACGGCTGTTTACAAGCAACTAGACAAGCAGGGTATTAATAACCAACGTTTTGCTTGAGATTTGGGTCGATACCAAGGTCGCGGCGCGGGATGGGCAGCAGCTTCGAGGCGTTTAGGCGGAAATTGGTGAAGTCAGGGTCACGAGACTTTAGCTCATCAATGCCGGCTTGGTTGTCCATCAGCCCCCAGCGCAGAATATCGAACCAGCGCGTGCCTTCGCCCGCCAGCTCCTTGGCCCGTTCTCTGTAGATAACTTGAAGCATGGCTTCCCTCGTGAAAGTGCCCGTTATGGGGGCCAGATTCACGCGGCTGCGGACTCGGTTAACAAGCGGAAGCGCTGCGCCCGTTTGATTCAGTTGAGCTAGGGCTTCGGCTTGCATCAACAGAACGTCAGCAAAGCGAATTATCCGGAAGTTGATGCCAGAGGAGAAATCTTCGGGCGTAGTTCTGGTACGGTCGTTAAGATATTTGCGCCAGTACTGCTGATTAGGATTCCAGGCCCATTCCGAAAATGTTTTGCCGTAAAAACGGTCTGGGTTACCTGCATGAACGATGCTAATGTCGCGCCGCGGGTCAATCAAGTGCTTGGTGGTACTACCCGTAGCAAAAGTTACCGTTGAGTCGGTGTAGGCATCAAGCAGCCAACGACGGGGCTGCACGTCGGCAAACGTGGCGCCCGGAGGACCAAAGAAGTTAGGACGGTCATAGCTTTCCGAAGCCGAGCCGTTGTCTTGGCCCTGACCTACTTCCAGCACCGAACTCGTGAACTGCACTTCAAACACCGATTCGGGGTTGTTTTCGTTGGCTTCGGTGAAGTTGTCGAGGTAGTTGGGTACCAAGTTGTATTGGCCGGAACTTATGATTTGCGTGAACAGTGCCGAAGCAGCCGTCCATTCGCGCCGCTGCATGTGCACTTTAGCAAGCAGCGCCTGCGCCGAGCCTTTGGTAGCACGTCCTTTTTCGGAATCACTGTACGAAAGAGGCAGGTCGGGAATGGCAGCTTGCAAGTCGGCAATGATTTGCGCCTCCACTTCGGCTTGGCCAACTTGAGGCGCCCGGGCGTTTACGTCATTCGGTTCTTCTAAAATCAGTGGAACGTTACCGAAAAAGTACGCCAGATCGAAGTAGGACAGGGCTCGCACGAAGAGGGCTTCGGCAACCAAGCGCTTCTTCAGCGTCTCATCCATGGTGATGCCCGGTATCCGCGCAATGGCTTGGTTGGTGCGATAAACTGTCCGGTAGTAGTCGTTCCAAGCAAAAGACGAGATAAAAAAATCCACGTCGGGCTGAATGAAACGAGTGAAATCGGCGAGTGCCACAAACGGGCTTTGGCTGAATGATTCGTCGGAGCGATGCGCCATGAATTGCCAGCTGTGGTTGTAGCAGGCATACTGCTGCAAGCCCGAGTAGCAGGAAAATACGCCTTTCACAGCATCGTCCTGGTTTTGCCAAAAGTTGTCTTTGGTAGGAGCATTAGGATTTTCCTGATCCAGCAAATCTTTCTCGCAAGCCGTAGTCAGGAACAGACTACCGGCTAGTAGAAACGTAGCTATTTTATTGGTCTTCATCTAAGTAAGAGAAAAGGCGGTTTGAGAGTAGGGCAGCAGGCAAGTGGCCAACACCCCATCGTATGGGTGGGTTAGAAGTTGACTTGGATGCCACCCGTGAAGCTGCGCACGTTCGGGTAAGCGCTAACATCGATGCCGCGGCTATAGAAACCGGTGCCCGTGATTTCCGGATCAAATCCTGTATAGTCCGTGATGGTGAATACGTTGCGACCGGTCGCGTACACGCGGACGCTGCCCAGGCTCGGCACTTTGCTCGTCACCGATTTAGGCAAGGTGTAGCCGATCTGGATGTTGCGCAGCCGCACATAAGAGCCATCTTCTAGCCAGCGCGTCGTGTTGCGTAGTGAGTTAGAAGAGGCCGCCAGACCTAAGGCACCAAGGCCCCCGCCCTGTAGCAGCCGCGGCGTAGTAGTCGATGGGTTATCGACAGTCCAGGGTGTTACGTCGGCGTTGTAGTTGTTTGGGCCGGCATAGTTTTCAAGATCGACGCGGGCTTGGTTGAAAATTTTGTTGCCGCTCGACGAGTTGAAGAATACCGACAGGTCAAATCCTTTGTAAGCCGCTGTCAGGTTTAGGCCCAACAGCAAGTTGGGGAGGGATTTGCCCGAGTAAACGGCGTCGCTGTTGCTGATTACTCCGTCCCCATTTGTATCCCGGTAGCGCACGTCGCCGGGAGAGGCGTAGGGCTGAATGATAGTACCCTGCGCGTTGGTGTAGTTGTTGACTTCCTCCTGCGTTTGGAAGATACCGTCGAATGGAATCAAGTAGAACTCGCCAAGGGAGCGGCCTACTTCCGAGCGGGTCAGCAGCTCTGTTCCTTCCAGTACCTGGCCTCTAACGGGCAGCGAGGTAACCTCGTTTTTGATTGTTGTGAGCGTGAAGTCGGCGCCGTAGGTGAAGGCTTTTTTGTTTTCGTGGTAACCCAATGACAATTCAAAACCCTGGTTTTCTATGTCACCCGAATTCTGATACAGGGTGGTGCCGAAGTGCCCTAAGTAGGTTAGCACCTGCACGGGCGCAAGAGCGTTGCGGGTCTGGGAGATGTAGTAATCAGCCGACAGGGTAACCCGATCATTCCATATACCTACGTCCACGCCAGCATCTTTCGTGTAGCGCTCTTCCCAGCGAATATCCGGGCTGGGCAGCGCCAACTGCGACGAACCATTGACAATAGCTTGGCCCGTACCAATTACATAGTTGACGTTTTGGCCCACAATGGCGGTCGGCAGGTAGCTACCGCCGTACACACCGGCCACGGCGTCGTTGCCATTGGCGCCGTAGCTGGCCCGTAATTTCAGGTTGTTGACTTGCGGAAGAGCCCCCTTGAAAAAGTCTTCCTCACTGAGGCGCCAGCCCACCGAAGCGGCGGCAAAGTTGCCCCACCGATTCTCGGGTCTGAAGCGGGAAGAACCGTCGCGCCGGCCGCTGACCGACAACAAGTACCGGTTCTTGAAGTCGTAGGTAGCTTGCGCGAAAAAGGAGCGTTTCGTGTACTGAAACGAAGAGCCCTGTACCACCCCTACCTTGGGCGCGGCGCTCAATTCAAAATAGTACTGTCCGCCGGCTTGAGTGTACCCTTGTCCGCCCGCCTGCACTCTGTGGTCGCGGAAGCTTTGCTCGGAATAGCCGACCAGCGCATTTACGCTGTGGTCGCCAAACTGCTTGTTGAAGTTCAAGGTGTTTTCTCCCAACAAAAACAAGTCGTAGCCCAAGAATTCGTTGAGCGAAGACGTGACGATGCGGGTGTTCTGGCGCAGAATGCCTGATTTTTGAGCGTCCGCATTATTGTACATGTGCCCGTCCATGGCTACGTTCAGCCGGTAGGTCAGGAAATCAAAAAACGAGTACTCGGCACTGACGTTGCCCGCTAAGCGGTTGTCGGATTGCGTGCGGCGGAGCAAGTCCTGCGCGCCAATTGGGTTGGTAGCAAACGTGTTCAGAATAGGCGAACCGGTGCCATAGCCCCCTTCGTTGGCCGGGTCATACACCGGAATGCTGGGTATCATGGTCAGCACGTCGATGAAAGGAGCACCGTTAAGCAAGGTGACGTCCAAGTGCGTGAGCTGAACATTTTCCTGGAAGCGAAAACGGCCACGGGTCAGCCCCGAGTTCAGACGCAAGCTATACCGCTGGAAATCCGGACCCTTCACAATACCTTCCTGATGAAAGTATTCGCCGGAAATCAGAAAGTTGGTGGCGCTTTTTTCGCCCGCTGACCCACCGGAGAAAGACAGGTTATAGTCTTCAAGCGCACCAGTCTGGAAAAACTCTTTCTGCCAATCGGTGTCAACATTAGGGTTGAAAGCGCCTCCGGGACCTTTCACGGCACCAGCCAAGCTGTTCTGCCCGTTGTTCAAGGGGTTTAACCCAGCGTTCTGATAAGCGGCAACCGCCCGGTCGGCCCACTCGCTGGCATTAGTTAAGTTGTAGCGCTTCGATATCTGATCAACGCCACGGTAGGCGCTGAAACCGATAACTGGGGCTCCGGCCCGGCCTTTTTTGGTGGTAATCTGAATTACCCCATTGGCGCCTCTAGAACCATAAACTGCCGTAGAGGAAGCGTCTTTCAGTACCGTCAGGCTTTCAATGTCGTTGGGATTCAGGTCACGGATGTTATCAGTCCACAAACCATCAATAACATAAAGCGGACCGCTACTAGCGTTTCCGAGCGTACCAATTCCGCGGATGTTAACAATTGGGGCATCTCCCGGGCCACCGGAGCCCGTTACTTGCACCCCCGATACCCGTCCTTGCAAGGCCTGCGTAGTGGTTGCGACCGGTGCTTTCGTAGCCTCCCTTACGTCGAGGCTGCTCACTGAACTGGTTACGTTTTGCCGTTCCTCTGTCAGGTAGCCTACCACTACTACTTCGCTCAGGGCCTTGGCATCTTCCGCTAGCGTGACAGTCATTGTAGTGGAAGCCGCCGTTACGGGCACTTCCTTGGTGGTATAGCCTACATAGCTGAACGTTAGCGTACTGCTTTCGGGGGCTGTAATGGTAAAGTTGCCATCACCTCCTGTAGAAGTTCCATTGGTTGTGCCTTTCACGAGCACCGTCACGCCAGGTAGCGGGTCGCCATTGGCTTGAGTTACACGTCCCGAAATCGAGATATCCGCGCTCTGCAACGCATTGGTAATTGAATCGTTGTCTGAAGCGCCCGGAGTAGCTGCGTGCGCCAGTAGGGGCTGTAGCGGCAGGCAGCAGAGCAAAGCCGGAATAGCAACCCGGCGTACTTTAGGTACTGTCTTTTTCATGTGAAAAAATGTGGGAATTAATGAAAATTTCACACAAACGATTGTGAATAAACACATACGCAAACGTTTGTGTATTTTTGACTATAGGAAAGGCGATTTGAAGTTGAAAGGTTTTGAGATTGTGTATAGTTTCGTATAAAAATCCTAATTAAGGACGATTATAGGGGCTTTAAAGCACAATTTCATGATTTACTTTGGTAAGATTAAATAAATGTGAACAGATTATCAACAACCTTACATGGGTTTATCACCAAATTTTACTGGCACGGTTCACTAAATCATCGGTTGTGTAAAAATACCTTAGTCTAGTTTCCACATAGAAACCTATGACGTCGCGTTTCTGAATAGCTTTTTTGCTTTCAGCGGAAGTGGTGTCCTGCAGCAATGAAGTAGGCGTATCAATTGCCAGACCAGGGGCGCCTAACTAGCAAGCACAGAATCGACTATCCTGCTTACCCAGGCTTACCAGTGTCTAAGCGGCTCTCCCTACTTAAGAGCGTTTAAGTGATCTGGCAGGCTACTAAGCCAGCGAGTTTCGCCGCTAAGCCATTCTTACGTGCTTATTCGTGGAGCCTAGGCATTTATTTCTTTTACTTTAGCCACGATTTCCCGTATCCTTTTTCAACTTTTCCTTCCACCCGCTTCCACCCTGCTATGCTTCACCAATCAGTAGCAAAGTCTTTCCAGGACCGATTCAACCACTCTCCCCTGCTGGTAAGGGCTCCGGGGCGCGTCAACCTGATTGGCGAGCACACCGATTATAATGGCGGTTTTGTGATGCCAGCGGCCATTGATAAAGAAATCTACTTTGCCGTTGGCTTGAATGGCACCACGAAGGCGCAACTGTACTCCTACGACCTGGATGAAAGCTACAAGACGCAGCTTGAGGAGGTGACGCCCGATAAAACGATGTGGGCCAACTACCTGAAAGGCGTGGTAGCGCAGTTTAAAAAGCGTGGCCTGACCGTACCGGGCTTCGACTGCGTGTTTGGCGGCAACGTGCCCATCGGCGCGGGCCTGTCGTCGTCGGCGGCGGTGGAGTGTGGGCTGGCTTTTGCGCTCGACCACTTGATGGGCACCAACCTAGACCGGATGGAGCTGGCGCACATGGCCCAGAAGGCGGAACACGAATTTGCTGGCGTGAAGTCTGGTCTGATGGACCAGTTTGCCAGCCTCTTCGGGCGGCCCGGACAAGTGATGCTGCTCGACTGCCGCTCCCTCGATTACGAATACTTGCCTTTTGATACCACAGCTTGTGGCATCGTGCTCTGCAATACGGGGGTGAAACACTCCTTGGCTAGCTCGGAGTACAACCTTCGACGCCAAGAGTGTGAGCAAGGCGTAGCAATTCTCCAGCAGCATTATCCCGAAGTTGCCTCGTTGCGCGATGCCACGCTGGAACAGCTTAACGCGCACCGCGAAGAGTTGGGGGATGTAGTGTACCGGCGGTGCCTGTACGTGGTGCAAGAAAACTTTCGGGTGGCGGCCGCGCGCCAGCACCTGAATGAGGGGGATTTGGCCGCCTTCGGCCAGGAGATGTACGCCTCGCACGCTGGGCTGCGCGATGATTACGAGGTTAGCTGCCGCGAACTAGACGTGTTGGTGCAAATTGCGAAAGCCCAGCCAGGCGTTTATGGAGCACGGATGATGGGCGGCGGATTTGGCGGCTGCACCATCAACCTAGTGGCCATAGAGCACATCGAAAGCTTTGTGTTGAAGGCCACCGAAGAGTATCAGCGCTACTTGGGCCTTGATCTGGAAACGTACCAGACCACTATTACGGGAGGCGTGGATATCCTACAGCCTGAAATAGTGAAGTAAAGCGTACCCGAAAGCGGCATTTAGCCAGCAACGAAGCCCAATCAACTTACCGGTGAATACGGCGAAGTTGATTGTCTAAACAAACCCAACCTTGTAGCTGAACGAGCCACTTCCTGACGTTTCGCTTCCCCTTCTTTTCAACTACTGATTTTCACTGATGCATGGCTGAATTCAACAGCGCCGAACACCCGCACCGCCGCTATAACCCTCTTTCAGGGGAATGGATCCTGGTGTCGCCGCACCGCTCGAAGCGGCCGTGGCAGGGCCAACAAGAGAAAACGGCGGCCGAAGTGCGCCCCACCTACGACCCGACTTGCTACCTCTGCCCCGGCAACACCCGCGCCAACGGTGCCGTGAATCCACCCTACGAAGGCACATTTGTTTTCGATAACGACTTTGCGGCCCTTGTGCCTGATGTGCCCGCGGGCAGCGTCAACGTGGGGGGCTTGCTCCGGGCCGAAGCGGAATCGGGGGTGGGACGGGTAATTTGCTTTTCGCCTCGCCACGACCTTACGCTGCCCGAAATGGCTACCACCGATATCCGGCGGGTAGTGGACGTGTGGATCGATGAGTACATCACCCTGGGGAGCCGGCCAGATATCAACTACGTGCAAATTTTCGAGAACAAAGGCCAGGCCATGGGGGCTAGCAACCCGCATCCACACGGTCAGATTTGGGCGCAGCGCACGGTGCCCGTAGAGCCCGCCAAGGAAACGGTGCAGCAGGCCGCGTACTTCGCCGAACACGGCCGCAGTTTGTTGACCGATTATCTGGCCATCGAGGTGAAAGAGCAAACCCGGGTGGTCCTCGAAAACGAGCATTTTGTGGTAGTGGTACCGTATTGGGCGGTGTGGCCCTTCGAAACGCTGGTGGTGCCCCGCCGCCACGTGCAGGATATCACCCAGCTTACCGACGCGGAAGAAGATGCCTTTGCCGACATCCTGCGCCAACTTACGATTCGCTACGATAACCTATTCGAAATCTCCTTCCCTTACTCGGCCGGGCTGCACCAACGCCCCACCGACGGGCAGCCGCACGAGAGCTGGCACTTCCACATGCATTTCTTTCCGCCGCTGCTTCGCTCGGCTACGGTGCGCAAGTTCATGGTCGGCTACGAAATGCTAGGCAACCCGCAGCGCGACGTAACGCCAGAATTTGCCGCCGAGCGGCTCCGTAGCCTGCCAGACGTTCACTACAAGCAAACTGCCAAGCAGCAGTAGTCTGGAAACCAACTTACTGATTAGCTTCCGCCGGTCGCGGCGTCATTTGCAGTTACAAAAAAGCAGGCTCCTTCCTAGTGGGGCCTGCTTTTTTGTAGCCCGAACAATTCAACTAGTGCGCCCCACCATGCCCCTGCCTAAGCCAGCGGCCAGGCTTTGTGCAGAGCACGTCAGGGCAGCAGGAAAAGCGGCGGGTTTAGCTACCTGAAAGCAAGCAAATCCACAATACTATTGCCCAACATCCATTGCTGTGCTTACCTCGTATAGTTAGCTGACAATACGTCGACTCCTCTCACACAATATTTTTCTCATGTTTAAGAATATCCTCTCTATCACGGCCCTAGCATTGACTTTCTCGGTTGCTACAACCACTGCTTCGTTGGCGCAAGACCAAGTGAAAAGTAAGACCGACGGCGAAAAGACCAAGGTGAAGGACGGTGAGATGGTTACCAAGACCAAGGCCGATGAAGACGGCAAAATGAAGATCAAGGGCAAGGCCAAGGATGGAAGCAAAATGAAGGCAACCACCAAGCCCCGCGAAGGCAAAGACATGAAGAACATGAAGATGAGCACTACGGGTGCCTCGTCTGACATGGGCGCTGCCAACTCGGGTGGCGTAATGGTAGGTGGCGCCATGATGACCCCCGATAAGGACATCGTGGACAATGCGGTAGGTTCTTCGGAGCATACCACGCTGGTAGCGGCCGTAAAAGCTGGTGGCTTGGTGGAAACACTGAAAAGCGCTGGACCTTTCACGGTATTCGCTCCTACCAACGCGGCGTTTGAAAAGTTACCGGCCGGCACCGTCAACACGCTGGTGATGCCCGAAAACAAGCAGAAGCTAACCACTATTTTGACTTACCACGTAGTACCCGGCCGCTTGATGGCCGCCGACCTGAAGGATGGCCAGACGCTGACCACCGTCGAAGGGGAAACCTTAACCGTAATGGCCAAGGGCGGTTCTGTGATGTTGCGCGATGCCAAAGGTGGTATGGCCACCGTCACGATTCCAAACGTGGTATCCAGCAACGGTATCACCCACGTTGTCGATACGGTTCTGATGCCTACCAAGTAATTGATTGCGTTCTAAAACGACTTGACTGTATGTCGTTGGAACACCCAGGAAAGGCCCGCTTCAACTGAAGCGGGCCTTTTTGGTATTGGTAGGGCCGCAAAGGGCCGCATGTTAACCATTTAGCTATTCAACTAGTACGCTAGAATTACGTCCTTTATCGAATACTCCTTTACCTCAACACCTATATGAAACACTTTTTCGCTCGGATGCTAGGGGCGGTACTGACGCTGAGCAGCGTTGCCGTCTCGGCGCAAGTCATGCCGCCTGCCCCGCCTGTTTCGTTGCAAGGCCAAGCCCTGAAAGTCTGGCTTCGACAAAACTGGTACGACGGCCAGCGTACCGTGCTTAGCTACAGTGCGGCACGCGGCAAGATGTACAACTACATCGACAACCAGAACGGCAGCGTGGTATGCGTGTACTCGGGCTACACCGAAACTACGCCTCTAGACTCGCTTAGCACCAATCCGGGCGTCGTGGCGCGCATCAATTGCGAGCATAGCATTCCGCAGTCGTGGTTCAATGAAGAAGTGCGGATGCGTTCCGACATCCACCACTTGTTTCCAACCTACGACACCTGGAATTCCGACCGGGGTTCTGACCCGTTCGCGGAAATTCCGGACGCGCAAACGCTGAAATGGGTGCGAGGCACGCAAAGCCAAACAACTATCCCGACCGCCAACCTCAACGAGTGGAGCGAGGATACCAATACGCAGTTTGAGCCGCGCGAAGACCACAAGGGTAATTTGGCCCGGGCGGCTTTCTACTTTTACACCATGCACCAGAAGCAGGTGTTTGATGCAGGCAAAGACACCATCACGGCGCTGGCCGACCTGAACACGCTCTACCAATGGCACCTCGCTGATCCGGTGGATGCCCGGGAGCGGGAGCGAAATCGCCGCACGGCCAAAAGCCAGGGCAACTTCAACCCCTACATCACTTATCCCGACGTGGTAGGCCGCTCTTTCAATTTTCAGGTGCTGCCCACTTGCAGTCGCGCCACGGCGACGGGCAGCATAACGGAAGGCAATGCGGGTACTACCGCCTACTCGGCCACCGTTACGCTGACGGCTGCGGCTACGGCGCCACTCACCGTACAAGTAGCGTTGGATGCCACCTCTTCCACAGCGCTTAGCCCCGGCGACTTTACTTTCACCTCGCCCCAGACGTTGACGTTTGCACCCGGCCAAACCAGCCAAACGGTAACCGTAACGGTGAACGGCGATGTCAGCGCTGAAGCCGACGAAACGGTGGTGCTACAACTGCAGAACGTGAGTGCCGGCGGTGCTATTGGGGGACCATCGGGGCATGAGCTAACCATCATCAACGACGATGGAACGCCGCCTTCGGTACGGTTTGAAACGGCCGCCGGCTCTATCATCGAGGGCAACGCGGGTACGACCACCTACACTGTGAACGTGACGGCTACGAACGTTCCGGTGGGCGGCGTTACGGTGCCTGTGACCGTGGACGCCACCAATACCACCGCCACGGCCGCCGACTTTACTCTGAATATCAGCTCCCTAACTTTTCCGGCGGGTACGGCTCCGCAGTCCGGTACCGTGACGATAACCGTGACGGGGGACGTAACGCCAGAACCCAACGAAACGGTGCGCCTGCGCTTGGGCGCGCCGAGCAATACGGCCGTGCTACTGGTTGCGCCGAGCATCCACACGCTCGCACTGCTCAACGACGACCAAGCCCCAGCCGGCTCACCTTGTACCGACCTTTATTTCTCGGAATACGTGGAAGGTTCGGCCACTAACACCAAAGCAGTAGAGATTTTCAACCCTACCTCGTCGCCTATCAATCTGGCAGGTATCCGCATCGAGCTGTACGCCAACGGGGCCCGAACGCCGACTGCCACGCAGGTCTTAACGGGCACCATTGCGCCCGGCGACGTGTATGTAGTGGCCAATACCGGCGTTGTTTCGCCGGTGGTGCTGGCCCAAACCGACCTACAGTCAACTGTTGGCTTCTTCAACGGCGACGACGCCCTTGCCTTGATGGAAGGCTCCGATACGCTCGATATTATTGGGGTGGTTGGCGTGGACCCCGGCACCACCTGGCCGATTCCGGGCGGCGGCTCGACCACGGACAATACGCTCGTGCGCAAGCCCACCGTGGCCCGCGGCGAAGCCCGTTGGAGCGTGGGCGCCAGCACCTGGCAGGCAGTAGGCACCGATGTGTACACCAACTTGGGCAGCCATAGCAGCACCGCCTGCCTGGTAACCTCGACCACGAAGAATGCCCCGCTGAACACCGGCCTGGCCGTATACCCGAATCCGGCCGCGCACTCCGTGCACGTACAGGTACCGGGCCTACTGGGGCAACATACGGCTGCTATTCGCCTCTACAATGCCCTGGGCCAACTCGTGCTGACACAAACGCGCCGATTAACGGGCGCTGACACAGCTACCCTGGATGTGCAACAACTACCCGCAGGCTTGTACTCCGTCCGGGTGACGGTGAATGGAACACGCTATACCAGCCGAATAGCTGTGAAGCCGTAAGATGAAAGAAGATAATAGAAGCGAGAAGCTGATGAGGATTGGAGTGCACCAGTCCTCATCAGCTTCTCGCTTCTATTATCTTCTCAACTCAACACCGGGCTACTTCTCTAGTAGCTCCTGGTATTCGGGGTGGCGCTCTACGAAGGCGGCCATAAACTCGCAGCTGGTGCGCACGCGCAAGCCTTCCTGCTTGGCATAGGCCAGTCCTTCGCGGGCCAGGGCCTCTCCTACGCCCCGGCCGCGCAGAGCTTCGTCTACGAAGGTGTGAGCGAAGTCGATGGTATCGGGGCTGGGTTGGCTGTAGGCTAGCTCGGCGGTATGTCCGTCGACGGTAGCCGTAAATTCTTGGTCTTGGGGTTGGTGCTGAATGGGGATGGACATAGGATGTGTGGCCAGCAAGTAAGTGGTCAGCAGGAAATACGTAGCCCGGATTTTTTTGGCCGTATCCTAACCACGCACCACGCAGTCTGCGTATGCATCCTTAGGCTTGAGTTCGTCTCGCCCTCCTTGTTGCCACCCTTCAGCTTTTTCTTTGATGCAGAATAGCCCCACCTCCGACAACGTTGATCCGCGGAACACCGACGATTTCAACAACGCCCCCAATAAGTATCCCGAAAATCTGGAACGCGGCGTCAACGACCCAAACGACCACAGTCGTATCCCAGATAAGTCCACCTATGGCACCCCGCAGTACGGCGACTTTGGGCATCCGGACACGCAAAACAGCGCCAGCAGCCAAGCCAGCAACCACGCTGGCACAAACCCCGACGGGGAAGCGGCACCCAGCACCATTGATCCAAACCAGCGCGGCAGCGTGCCTCAAAACCTGAATCCTCAGGAAGCCAATTTGGTGAAAGACGACGACTACGAAGACCAGCGCGAAGGATGGGCCAAAGACGACCCGCGCTATGGCGGCGGCACGCGTAACTGGCGCACCAACGAGCCTGCCAACCACAGCACCGGCGCCGAGCCCGAAACCGCCGATTCGGAGCGCAATCCCAACGACGGCAGCAACGACAACCCCGACGAATTCAGTGCCCTGCGTCCCGACAAAGGCCAAGGCCTGCCAGGCAAATAACAGCACAGTTAGCTTGAAAAGCCTTTTGCCTCCATTTCACTACTACTATGGCAGATAAGAAGAACGATCAAAACCAGTCCCAAGATCCTGCGGCTGCCCTTGACCCAAACTCGGGCGCGAACCTGACAGAAGAGCAGCGCAAGCACCGCGAGGAGCTGTACGGCTATCAGAAAGACGAAGAAGGCACGCTCAATACGTCGGCCCGGCTAGAAGACGAAACTACCGGTATTCCAGAAGACACCAACCACGGCCCCGACGCCGCCAACACCATAAACAGGGAGGGCGAATTCTCGGACCCGGGTTTCAACAATCCCATCGACGACAACAACCGCTAAGCCGCAACCCAGTGCTTAGCGAATCAAAAAGCCCTCTGCAATTTGCAGGGGGCTTTTTTTGTGCCATCAACTTCTTCTAGGGCCAGCTTGGCTTCACCACGAGCATAGCCCATCGTATGTTGTGTGACAACAAAAAAATTGATACCCTGCGCCGGACCTACGCAGTTTGCCACCGAGCAGCAACGGACCCACACGGTTAGGGCACTAGCGCTACTCCTGATAAGGCTGCCCACATAGTTGGCTGTAGCAAAGCAGGTTTCTGTAAGGTGAGCCGGCGCAAGCGAATGGACAGCCATGTGGAGGGGTGGTACCATATGCTGCCGGGGGCAGTGAGGTGCCTTGCGCGAATTGTGGTAGCTCGGTGAGCATGGCCGAAAGCGCACTAGCCACCATAATCTTTTGAGGGCACGTTTCTCGTATAATTCAAGTTATTTTTCTGCTCCTACCCTACCCCACCTTATGCCCACCTCCCTCCTTGTACTGACCGATTTCACCGATGCCGCCGACCAGGCCCTCACCTACGCCGATGCCCTGGCTGCCCCTCTCGGTGCCTCCCTTGTACTGCTTCACATCCGACGCGAACCGCTTCTCGACTCCGAGGCCTTCAATGGCCACATCCAGTACATGAGTGAGGGCGAAATAGCGGCAGCGTTGGCAAGCCGCTCAGCTGCTCTAACTTCTTCTGTAATAGTGGAAACGGGGCTGGACAACTTAACGGAGGCGGTGCAACAGGCCGTGACCAAGTATCAGCCGTTACTCGTCGTACTAGGCAAGCCTGACACCGTTACCAGCTCCGATCGGTTGGTGGCCACCACGTCGCGCACACTGTTATGGGCTACGCTAGTGCCCCTACTACTTGTGCCAGCCGGTACCACGGTAGCTGTGCCTCCAATCCGCGCCATCCTGGCCGCCGATGGGCACCCCTTTCACCTGCATGCCGAGGTGCTGGGAGCAGTTCGCCAGCTATTAACGACCCTCGCGCCGGCACTTACGGTTACGTATGTAGCCAAGCCCGAAAACAGCGACAATTGCGCTCCTGCGCTTGCCTCCGTGCAGGATAGTGGGTTAGGTGCTACGCTACCCACCCTGCATACGCATGGGGTACGGCACCGGCACGAGCCAGAAGGTATTCTACAAGGTGCCGCCGAAACCCACGCCGATTTACTTTTGATAATAGCGCGGCGGCGTAGCTTGCTGAGCCAATTGTTTCACCACAGCGTGTCCACGCAAGTGGTACTGCATACGTCTGTACCCGTGCTATTGGTGTCGGCGAAGGATTAGAGTGACTTGGCAGAGTGACGTGAATGCCGTTTTACGCAGGGGCCCACGGCAGCCGTTTGCTGCTGTGAGTACTTTGCTTCCTACCGTAGTTGCTGGCGCCAAACCTACAGGCGCCAGCCTACCTGCGCGCCGCCGTACCAGTTGCGGCCCGGAGCAGGTTGAAAGTACCGATTGCCGAAAGCGTTGAGGTCATTGCCAAGAGAATACCTGCGGTTGGTAGCATTTTCGATACCGGCAAACACGTCTAGGCCGAGCCGGTCAAGGGTGCGCCGCCAGCCACCGCGGGCCGCGAAAGTCCAGTAGCCCGGCGCCTCCACGGTGTTGGCATCGTTGAGAGGCAGCCGGGCTTGATGGTTGAGAGTAGGGCTGAGGTAAAAACCGTGCACCTCGCTTAAATCGAAGCCGGAACTAAGCGTGTGGGGCGCGGTGCCGGTGAGGCGGTTGCCGCTGAAGTTGTTGCCGGCCGACTCGTAGCGTCCGAAACGATAACGGTTGTAGGCGTAGCTCGCCCACAGGCGCAGGCCATAAGGACCAACTGCCGTAGGCGCGGGGCCAGCCGTAGCGGCTGATGTAGTTAGGTTGGCGTCGGGCGTTGTCTGCCATAGCCAACCGCTCAACGCCACTTCGGCACCGCGTTGGCGGGTGTTGCCGGAGTTGGCGAAAAGCTGCACACCCGCCGTATCGGTGCGCGAAACAATGGTCTGACGCAACTGGAAATCATAAACCGCTACATCAAACTTCAACTGCTGGCCAAACAATGTACCTCGAACTCCTGCCTCGTAGCTGGTCCCGCGCTCCGCCTGCAAGTTCCGGTTCAGTTCGCCATTAGACGTCCTAATCTCTTCTTCCGTAGGCGGCGAGAAGCCCCTGCTTATGCTGGTGTACACCGAAATCTGGGGCGTAACTTCTTTCAGCAAGGCTATGCGAGGAGATACTTCCGGCCGGAAGTCCCGCTCGTACTCGAAGCCCTGGAAAGGTGGCGTCACGGCATCCGTTAGGCGGTTGACGCGGTAGCGCAGGCGGTTGTAGCTAGCGCCAGCCGTGAGCAAGAAGCCCGCCGGCAACTCGTAATCAGCTTGCGCAAACACAAAGCCAGTGACAGCACGGATTTCGTCGTCGTAGCGCAGGGGCCCCGGAGTACCGCCACGGTTCTGATAGTTGCGGGAGCTTTCAAAGCCGTTTTGCAATTCCGCCCCACCTTGCAGACGCAAGGTATGACCCACCAGCGCCGTGCGGTAGTTGAGCACCGTGCGCCCGCCCCCACCAAGTTGCGTGTTTCGCTCCAGATCCACCAGAAACGGCGTGACAATGTTGCTGCCCGTACCGTAGAGCGTGGTTCGGCTGGAAAGTTGATCGGTGAAGCGGTATTCATACGTGGCACCAAGCAGCGCGGTACGGGTGGCGTAGGCGGCTTGCTGCTCCACGGTGCCGGGCGCAGTGGCTGTACTCGGCCGGGCCTGGCGCGGGTTGGCCTCGAACTGGGCGCGGGTGAGGCTGCCGGGTATCTGGTAGTCGAGGTCGGTGTAGAGGGCATGCAGGGCCAGCGTGCTTTTCTCGGAGGGCCGCAATTCGCCATCCAGCACCAGCACGTCGCGACGAAGGCTGCTTTGCTGGCGGTAGCCATCCAAGGTTTGCCGGGCATATTGAGCACGGAAGTAGCCGGTGGCGCTGCCACTTTCCACGGCCATTGTGCTACGGCGCAAACCATAGGAACCCGCCGTGAAGCTGGCCTGCACTCGTGCCTGGCCGGCCAGCGGGCGGCGGTTTTCAAGCAGCACCGCGCCGCCCGTGCCGGCGCCGTACACGCTGGCGGTAGGTCCTTTTATTACTTCCAGCCGGCCAATCTGGCTGGGGTCGAGCAGGTTGAGGGAGGTGCTGCCGCTGGCTTCAGTGAAGGGAATACCTTCGTAGTATACTTTCACGTTGCGCACTCCGAACGGGGAACGAAGCGTGCTACCTCGCACACTCAGGCGGTAGCTGGCCGTGGCTCGCTCTTCTAGCCGTACGCCGGGCAGCGTGTTCACGGCCTGCGTGAGGGCATTCTGTGGAAACCGCTCGAAGGTGGCGGCATCCACCACACCCACAGCAGCGGCCGTGCGACGCAAGGGCAGTTGTTGGCCATAGCCAGTCACGGTGGCCTCGGGTAAGCGCACGGCACGGGTGGTATCGGGAGCAGTAGGCTGGGCGTAGAGCGAGACAGGCAGTAGCCACAAGGGCACGGCGTAACGGTAAGGCATCGGAAACAACAATAAGATTCGTTGCTGCTTAACCGTTAATCGGTCTTTAGGGTTGGATACATCAGAAAATTAGTGGCTGCTTATCCTTGCGTTGACAGCTAACAAGAAATAGAGCCAACAATTTATACCTCCCTGTTCCAACCCGACTGGCGCAACTCCACACTCCTGTTATTCTTGCTAGTAGCCATTTCCACTGTTCAATTGTACCGCCAGCACCGCACCAGCTAGAAGCTCAGTTGTAACCCAAGCTCAGCAAAAGCAGTTGAACGGAACTACTGTTTCGCTTCACTGAACTCATGAAAACGACTGCCTTACTTGCTGCTGCCTGCTTGGCCGGCTATACTGCTACTGCCCAAAATGTACCGCCCGAAGGCACGCCGTTCAAGATGACGGGCAACATCTATCTGCCGAAGAAACTGCCCGTTACCGAGGAACGCGTAAAGGCATTGACTGTCCCGGCTGGCTTCACCATCACCAGATACGCCGAGGGCCTGGATATGCCCCGGATGCTGGCCCTAGCCCCCAATGGCGACGTGTACGTTTCCAACCGCGTGAAAGGCACCATAACGCTACTGCGCGACGCCAACAAAGACGGCAAAGTGGAGCTCACGAAGCAAGTAGCGCAACGTGAGGACTTGCACGGCTTGGCGCTTAAGGACGGCAAGCTCTACATAGCGGCCGTGCGGGAACTGTACGTGGCCGACGTAAAGGCCGACGGCACGCTCAGCGAACTGAAAACGCTCTACAAGGACCTGCCCGATGCCGGCCAGCACGCCAACCGTACCCTCAACTTCGGGCCCGATGGCAAGCTCTACCTCTCCGTTGGGAGCACCTGCAATGCCTGCGACGAAGACAACCCCGAAAACGCCACTCTGCTTCAAATAAACACCGATGGCTCGGGCCGCCGCGTGTATGCCACCGGCCTGCGCAACACCATCGGCTTCGACTGGCACCCAACCACCAAAGCTCTCTTCGGTATGGACCACGGTATTGATTGGCTCGGCGACGAAGACCAGCAGGAAGAGTTCAACCAAATCAAGGAAGGCGCCAACTACGGCTGGCCCTCCATCATTGCCGACGGCAAGCCCTACCCCGCTAACAAGCCGAAAAGCGGCGAAACCTACGAGCAGTTTGATGCCAAGACCGTGCGCCCCTTGCTACTCTACAAGGCCCATTC
>NZ_CAXTBM010000072.1:0-26051 GCF_964242765.1 uncultured Hymenobacter sp. | reverse complement strand
CCTTTGGGATAGCGCGGGGGGTAAGCAAATTCCTGAATTTGCCTGTTCGCTCAGCCCGCTGGGACTTCCTGCTGAAAAGGATTTGGGTGCCGGGCGTGCTGCTGTTTGTGTTGGCCGCTATTTTCAAAATCAAGAGTGAGCTGCTCAACGAGGCCTACTGGCTGCTCGTGTTTGGGGCCGCGGCAGCTATGCTGATCCAAGTGCGCGACTACCGGCCCGCCCGCACGCTGCTGCTGGCCATAGCGCCATTCGCCTTGTACTCCCTGTTCGAGTTTCTGGCTGCGCTGTTATTAAATACCGACCTATCTGAGGCGTACGATGAGGCTTTCCAAACGACGCAGGGCTTTTCTATTATTTGGATGATAACCTTCGGGCTGATTGCCCGCAGCCAGAAAAAAAACCTGGAAGCCGAGCGTTTGGTCCGCGAAGAAGAAGAAAGAAACAAGAAGCGAATAGAAGCGCAGAACGCCGAACTCGAGCGGCTAGTATCGGAGCGAACGGCCGCCCTTACGCAGCAGGCCGAGGAACTGCGCTACACGCTCACCGAATTGAAGACCACGCAGGCTCAACTGATTCAGGCCGAAAAAATGGCTAGCCTAGGCGAGCTAACGGCCGGTATTGCGCACGAAATTCAGAACCCGCTCAACTTCGTCAACAACTTCTCGGAAGTGTCGAGTGAGCTGTTGCAGGAGTTAGAAGATGAGCAGCAGAAACCCACGCGGGACCCGGAGCTGGAAAGCGAATTGCTCGCGGACTTAAAGCAAAACCTGCAAAAAATCACCCACCACGGGCAGCGGGCCAGCAGCATCGTGCGCGGTATGCTCGAACACAGCCGGGCCAGCAACGGCGAGCGGCACCCCACCGACCTCAACGCCCTCTGCGACGAGTATCTGCGCCTGGCTTACCACGGCTTGCGCGCCAAAGACAAAACCTTCAACGCCACCCTCACCACTCATTTCGACCCCAGCCTTGGCGTGATTGAAGTTATTACGCAGGACGTGGGGCGGGTGCTGCTCAACTTGCTCACCAACGCGTTTTATGCCGTGCAGCAGCGCCAGAAGTTGCAGGAGCCCAACTACCAGCCTACCGTCACCGTCAGCACGAAGCAGGGCGAAGACTGCATTGAAATCCGGGTGCGCGACAATGGCATGGGCATCCCCGAGGAGGTGAAGCAGAAAATATTCCAGCCGTTCTTTACCACCAAGCCCACCGGCGAAGGCACCGGGCTCGGCCTTTCGCTGTCTTACGACATCATCACTAAGGGGCACAACGGCACGCTCAGCGTGGAAAGCCAGGAAGGCCAGTGCACCGAATTCGTTGTTACGCTGCCCCTCACTGCCTAATGCGTCTTCCTGCAACTTAAAACTTGGCGCAACAAAACCGCAACATCAATGAATGAATTGTGCATGAAACCAAAGTTGCGCGCTACTTTTCTACACGGCAGGCCGTTGTTGTTCCGGCGTTGGAACGATGCCGGAACTACGGGATGAATCCTCAGCACCACACGACCACACACCGAGCATTTAAAATTCAATAGAAATGAAAATACTGGTTGTCGACGACGAAATGGACGTGCGCACCTTATTTGAGCAGCGGTTCCGGCGAGAAATTCGCAGCGGCGCATTCGCCTTTTCGTTTGCTTACTCGGGCGAGGAAGCCCTAGACTATTTGCACAGCCACGTTTCGGAAGTGGTGCTGATTTTGTCTGACATCAACATGCCCGGCATGAGCGGGCTGGAACTGCTCCGACGCGTCAAGCAGGAATACGCCGCGCCCCCGCCCAACCCGCCCCTGGTGATGATGATTACGGCCTACGGCGACACCGAAAGCTACAGCCAAGCCATGCAGCTCGGCGCCAACGACTTCCTCACCAAGCCCGTAGATTTTGCGGCCCTTAAAGAAAAACTGTTCTCGCTGGAGGATAAGCTATGAAAACAAGAATCCTGGTAGTAGACGATGAGCCCGACTTAGAACTGCTGATCAAGCAGAAGTTCCGGCGGCAGATTCGGGAGGGAGTGTACGAGTTCAAGTTCGCCGGCAATGGGCAGGAGGCGCTGGACTGCATCCGCGACAACCCGGATATGGATATTATTCTCAGCGACATCAACATGCCCGTGATGGACGGGCTGACGCTGCTCACCAAGCTTCATGAGTTGAACTCGGTGCTGAAAACGGTGATGGTATCGGCTTATGGCGATATGGAAAACATCCGGACGGCCATGAACCGGGGTGCCTTCGACTTTGTGTGTAAGCCCGTTGATTTCGCGGACTTGGAAGTGACGATGCAGAAAACCGCCAGCCACGTGCAGCAACTGCGCGAGACATTACGGGCTATTCAGGAAAACAACATTCTGCGAATGTACGTCGACGAGACGGTCATCAACTTTATGGCCCGTCCCGGTTTCGAGGACCGCCTGATGGCCAGCGAAACCGTGGAAGCCACTGTGGCTTTCATTGATATCTGTGGCTTCACGGCCCTCTCGGAAGTGTTGCCGGCCCACACGGTGGTCACGCTGCTCAACACCTATTTCGACCAGATGGTGAAGGAAATTATTGCGCAGGGCGGCTACATCGACAAGTTTATGGGCGACGCCGTGATGGCCGTGTTCCGGGGCGAATTTCACTTAGACAGGGCTATTGATGCTTCTCTGTCGGTGCGTACCCTCATCCAGAACCAGCAAAACACCCTGCCCGATGGCACCAGCTACCAACCTCAGGTATCTATCGGTATCAACACCGGCGAAATGGTGTGCGGCAACATCGGCTCGGCCTCTTTGCGCCGCCTCGACTATACCGTTATTGGTGATACCGTGAACGTGAGCCAGCGCCTGCAAGGTGCCGCCCAGCCCAACCAAATCATTGTCACGGAAGCCATTTATCAGAAAGTAAAAGAATCGTTTCAGTGCCAGGCCGTAGGCGAACTAAAGCTGAAGAACAAGGCCAAGCCCATGATGACCTATGAGGTGGTGGCGTGAGAAGTTGATTAAGCATTAGGAATTAAGAACAAAGAATTGGCCGTGTAGCACCCTTTAGGGATGGCTGCACGGCCAATTCTTTGTTCTTAATTGACTTCACCCTGACACCTGCATCTTTTCATTTTGGCGACGCAGGCGCTGGCACAGCACGCGCAGCACGTTGCGCAGCACTTCGCCACGCTCCTCCATTACGTCGTAAAAATCTTCTTGGTCGAGGCGGAAGGCTACTACGGGGCCGTGGGCTACGGCAGTGGCAGAACGGGGCTCGGCATCGAGCAGGGCCAATTCTCCGAAGAAGTCGCCTTTCTTGAACGTGGCGAGCTGTTGGGTGCCGTTGAAAATGCCTACTTCGCCTTCGTAAACGATAAAGAGGGAAGTGCCCAAGTCGCCTTTGGCAAAGATTTCCTGCCCTTCACGGAAGGTTATTTCCTTCATAATGGGAACGATACTGCTGAGGACGTTTTCGGGAGTTTCGGCAAATAAGGCCGTGTGGTGCAGCACGTGCACTCGCTCTTGGGCGGAAATGTGGCCGGCGGCAGCGTGATGGTCCATAAGTTGGAAGGCTACAATGGGATACTCACTTACGAGCTGCTGATGCAAGGCGGGTTGCTGCTGCGCCAACTGCTCGAGCACGGCAAACGCGCTTTCGCGCACCAGTAGACTGCCGCTATCCAAGTGAGGCAGCAGCTGCGCTACGGTGCCCGGCTCGGGGTGCCAATGCCGCAGGGCCACGCTCACGGTCCAGTCGGAAAAGGCGACTTCGCCCTCCCAAACAATCAGCGGCACCACTGCAACAGGCACCGCGGGCACCCCCAGCAAGTTGTCGAAGGTGCGAACTTTGTCGGATACCGGCAGCACGTCCAGCAGGGCTTGTAGGCCTTGGTAGAGCGAGCGGGGAATGATGTTGTCGAGGATTTCGAGGGCATTGGCTTGCCGCTCGCGGGCGGCGTGTGCTACGCCGCGCTGGGCATCGGCAATGAATTGCGGCGAGTAGAGTTGCAACAGTAAACTAAAAATTCGTTGCTGCACTCTCGTTAGCTCATAGTCGAGGGCCTGACAGAGTTCGATAGGGGCCTTGGTGAGGCCGTGAAGCAACTGCTGAGCGAGTTGCAACTCTTCGCGCACCAACCCCTGAAACGCCGGCGCATCAGCTGGATTTTGGTCGAAGGTGCGCAAGGCCCGCAGGGCTGCTTCGCGCCCAAACAGGCGAGGTTGCTGCACCAAGGCCACCAACGCCCGCCGACTGGCGGGCGTCCGAATGTGGCTGCACACTTGCGCCAGCCGCTGTATCTGCACTTCCTGCGTGGCAACGCGCAGAGTTTCGGCCAGCAAGGGCACCGCTGGTTCGCCTACCTGCACCAGGCGCATCATGGCCTGGCGGCGCTGCGTCCGATCGGATAAGGCGACGACTAGCTGGTGGATATATTCGGTGTTGAGTACTTCGGGTGCCTGGTCGGTATCGGCTAGGGCCGGCTGGTGCCAGCCTACGCCGGACGAAAGAACCTCGGTATCATCGGTGAAGCGGCGGCTGACGGCGTGTTGCAGTTCGGCGAGGTAGTGGCCGTAGGTGCGGTGCAGAAACAGCAGCGCGCCGGCCGCAAACAAGCCCATCCAAACAAAGGGCAGCCACTCGTTTAGTGCGGGTAAATCGTGCAGGGCAAACAACAGGAAGCCTGCCAAAGCCATACCCAGCGGCTCGTAAAACCCCTTCGCCTTGGTGTGCGCCTGTAGCCGCTCGGCCGCGGAAAGCGCCTGAAACAACACCAGAAACACCGGGTCGAAAACCGCCCGCCGCAGCACTTCCAGCCCCAAGAACAGCCCGCAAAAATACAGCAGCATTACGGAGTCGGAGGCTGCCGTGTAGCGCAACCCCCCAAACACCAGTATCCCCAGCAACACCAAAATTGGCAAGGTCAGCAGCATCCGGCGGATGCCCATCCGCTCGAGCGTAAACTGCGAAAGCAGCACCTTGAACACCATGGCCAGCAGATACATGAGGGCCAGCACAGTACCCAGGTACTGCATCAGCGTGGCTTGGTCGTGGAATTTGTGCTTAACGTTGACGAAAAACGAATACTCCACGCCCGTCGTGACGGCGGCTACTGCTAGCATGCTCAAGCACATCGAGAGCACCAGTTGGCTGTTGCCGAACCAGCGTTGCAACATCGACGTGGTATCCTGTTGCCGCTGCCGCCGCGCCACCGATTTTGCTTCCACTACGTGCGAGGCCAGCGTGGTGCGCAACGTCAGCAACGCGCCCCCATACGCCCCAAACGCCAGCAGCAGCAAGAACAGCAAATTGGTGTGGCCGTGCACTAGCACCGCCAGCACAGCCCCCAAGGCCTTGGCTGGCATGTCGCCCGAACTGATGAGACTAAAGAGCCGCTTGCTTTGGCGCACATCAAACACCACCGCCGATACGCCCCAAAACTCCAGGTTGGTGAGCAGGTAAATGATGCGGTAACCGGCCATAATGGCCACGGCTGCCGCCACCGAATTCCCCGCTACCACCAGCACGCCCAACACCCCGGTCAACACCATCACGGCCAGCAATACGCGCACGGCCAACTGCTGCAACTGCAATTGGTGCTCGAAGTACGTGTAGACCTGGCCCACGGCCATCAGGGCCAGCGCAGCCACGCCGTAGGCCAGCGGCAAGTTGCGCTCGGGGTTGTTTTCGAGCAGAATGACATTGGCCGACACGTAAACCAGAATAGTGCCGATGCCGAGCAGGAAATTGTGCAGGAAGAACAGCCAGACCGTCTTCCCCTCCTCGGGGCGGATACCAAGAAAGCGGTGCCAGGTGGTAGAAAGCATCAGGTAGCCTACGGTTGGAAATCGTAGCGGCAAGTTAATGGCTTCCCAAACTAATAGCTACCCACCGCCCAGCAGAGAAGCTAAATTGACCGTTGTGCTTCCGCAAGCGGACGTTAAAGCAAGCAGGACGGTCTGACTTTGGCCTTACCCCTTTGCCACCAATTGCGTGTGTTCGGGGTAAAGCTGCACTTCCCCGCGCTTATACAGCGTGCCCAAAGCCTTCTTGAACACTTTCTTGCTCATGCCCAAGCGGCGGTAAATATCGTCGGGCTCGCTCTTATCGCCGAGGGGCAGCTTGCCGTCGGGCGCATTGCGCAGGGCTTCCAGCAGGGTATCAGCCGCGGCCAGGGCTTCGTCGTAGCCTACGCGCTGCAAGTTGATATCCAGCTTGCCATCGTCCCGGATCTGGCGCACGTAGCCCGTGGGCGTATCACCGAGGCGCAAGGGGCGGAACACCTCGTTGTGGTAGAGCAGGCCTTGGTGGGTGCCGTTGACGATAACCTTGTAGCCCATGTCCGTCTCGTCGGCCACAAACAAGCGTACTTCGTCGCCCACGCGGCCGGGGAAAGGCAGGTCGGTGGGGAGTTGCCGCTCCCATTTGGCGGTGGCTACTATGCGGTCCGAGGTGTCGTCGAGGTACACGTACACGGTTTCGCGCTGCCCCACCCGTAGGCTGCGGCGCTGGTTGCGGTAGGGAAGGAACAAGTCTTTTTCGAGGCCCCAATCCAGAAAGGCACCCAGCGGCGTCACATCGCGCACGGTCAGGGCCGCAAAGTCGCCGACTTTGGCCAGTGGGTCTAAGGTGGTGGCAATCAGGCGGTCTTCCGAATCACGGTACACGAATACGCGCAGCACGTCGCCGACGCGGGTGCCTTCGGGAATGTATTTGCGCGGAATCAGCATGTCGCCGTCGTCGGAAGTCAGGTACATGCCGAAATCGACCTCGCGGGCCACTTCCAGTTCGTTGTAGTCGCCGAGCTGCATAGGGTGTTGGGGTAAGAAAGGAAAAGCAACAAAGATAGCTGCCGCTTTATACGGCGCCGGGCGTGGCGCGCTGCCCGGCGCTACTTCTTCTTGGTTAAGTAGTCGGCGGCCAGCGTGGCCAGCGTCGTGACGCCGAGCGTGAAGCCGCTTTCTTCGATGCGAAAGCCGGGCGTGTGGTGCGGCGGGGCCGTGGCCGGGTCGCCACCGACGGGCATGCCCCCGAGCCACACAAACAAGCCCGGTACTTTCTCCTGGTAGCAGGCAAAGTCTTCGGCTATCATCGAGGCTTTGGTTTCACGCACCTTACTGGCTCCGGCTGCCGTGCGCAGGGAAGGCAGCATTAACTCGGTCAGGCGGGGGTTGTTGATGGTGACAGGCGCGTAATTGACAATATCCACTTCGGCCGTGGCACCGGCGCTTTCCGCAATGTTGGTGGCCGTACGCCGAATGGCGGCCCACACTTTTTGTTGCATTTCGGGGCTGAGGGTGCGGATGGTGCCCGCCATTTCGGCCTGCTCCGGGATGATGTTGTTGCGCACCCCGGCTTGCATAATGCCCACCGTCAACACGGCGGCATCCTGGGTTAGTTCGGTTTGGCGGCTGATAATGGACTGCAAGCCCAGCACGATTTGGGCCGACACCACCACCGGATCCACGCCCAGCCACGGGGTAGCACCGTGGGCCGACTTCCCCTTCACTTTGATGGTAAATACGTCGGAGCTAGCCATTTCCGGCCCCGAGCGGTATTCCAGGGTGCCTACTTCGCGCTGCGCACTCACATGCAGTCCGAAGATGGCGTCTACTTTGGGGTTGTCGAGTACGCCTTCCTGCACCATCAGGCGGGCGCCGCCCACCATGCCGGGCAGGGAGCCTTCTTCGGCTGGTTGGAAAATAAACTTCACCGTGCCGGGCAGATCCTTCCGCACTTCGCTCAGCACCGTGGCGGCTCCCATCAGCATGGCGGTGTGCGAGTCGTGGCCGCAGGCGTGCATCACGCCCACTTGCTGGCCGTTGTACTGCGCTTTCACCGTGGACGCAAAGGCGAGTCCGGCCGGCTCGGTTACGGGCAAACCGTCCATATCGGCCCGCAGGGCTACTACCGGGCCTGGTTTACCCCCTTTCAAAATACCGACTACCCCAGTGCGGGCCACGCCGGTTTGCACCTCTATTCCGAGCTTGCGCAAATGGTCGGCGACCAGCGCGGCGGTGCGTTTTTCTTCGTTGCTAAGCTCCGGGTTCTGGTGGATGTCGCGGCGCCAAGCCACCACGCTCTTTTCCTGCTGACGGGCCAGCTTGGCTATGCGAGCATCGAGGGCCGCATTTTGCGCCAGAGCCGGGGCGGCGGCTAGTAGCGGCAAAAGTGAAAGCAAGTGGGATAGTTTCAGGGGCATATATGTGAAAACAGGAAGACGACGGAAACGCCAGTAGCACGCAGCCCGCAAGGGCCGGGTAGGCAAGAACGGCCCCAATTTACACGACTTCCTTTGTGAGCTGCACCCCGCCGCATCCTCCCTCAGCAAGAAAAGGGCGCGTTCATCCCTGCGGTTAAGCGTCGCCTGGCACAACTCACCTTTAGGCGACAAGGGTGAAAAGAAGCAGGTGTTTGCATTTGATAACTAGCAGAAGCATTGCCGTGGATTTACCTAGTTTGTTGCCACCCAATACATTGTTTGCAGAAAGGAGGATAAGTTATATCGTAGAATGATATATTTATACTGAGAAACCGGCTGCGCATTTCTGCTTCTCTTGTCGCTTGGTGTGCGCATGCTGCTAGCTAAAGTTGATTGGTAAGTTTTGCAGCGTAGGTTTTCTGGACGGCTTGAGAGTGGACTGCTAGTGTATTTCCGTGCGCCTATGAAAGCTTTATCTCTATTGCTTTTAACTTTTCTGCTAACAACCAGAATAGCATTGGCGCAAACTAACGCCACCCCAACAATAACCTTGCAGCAGATGCCCGCCGAAGGGATTCTGCTCGACCAAGGCTGGCGGTCCCACCCCGGCGACAACCCGCGCTGGGCATTGCCAAGCACCAACGAGCAGCAGTGGCAGCCTATTAATCCAACGCTCAGCCTGCACCAACTGCCCCAGGTACAACAAGCTGGCACGGGATGGTTGCGGCTGCGTTTCCGGGTTAATCCTGACCTGCGGCAGCAAGCTCTAGTGCTGCGCATCAGTCAATATGCCGCCTCGGAAATCTACTTCAACGGGCGCCTGTTGCGCCAGTACGGCACGCTTAGCTCCGACCCCAACCAAGTACGACCCTACTGGCCCGACGACGAGCCGATTGAATTGCAACTAAGCCAGCAGGACGAGCAGGTACTGGCCGTGCGCTTTGCCACCTGGCCCCGCTTCGCCTTGTTCAGCGACTTTTTTGTGCCCTTGTTTTTTCAGGCCCGGCTGGAGGGGCTCACCCAGGTTGTGCAAAGCAATCAACTGGAAGCCACTTATAAAACGTCGGACATGCTGCTCTTTGGGGCCTTTTTGCTGCTGAGCATTCTGCACCTAGCCTTTTACCTCTACAATCCGGCGCAGCGCGCCAACTACTTTTTTACTCTCTACACCTTGGCCGGTGCCATCAGCTTTGCCTGTACGGGTTTCCTGGACGAGGTGCACCGCCTGGATACTCGAATCGGGGTTGATATTCTTTCGTACGTGTGCCTGCAAACGGGAGGAATCCTAGTGGTGCGGGCACTGTATAGCCTGTTTAATGTGCCGCTCGGGTTCATCTACTGGGGCTTGTGGGCGGCTAATTTCCTGAGTTTGGGGCTGCTCACGTTTGTCAATCAGTTCAGCTGGTACCCGACTGTGGGGTTTATGCTGCTGGTTACGGCCGAGCAGTTGCGGCTAACACTGGGGGCTTTGCAGCAAACCAAGCAGGCGGCCGGTATTATCGCTACCGGGTTTGCCGTTTCTTTGGTGCTGCTGCTGCTCTACGGCTTTATCAGCAGGTACAACGAAACGCTGCTTCAGCTAAAGGTAATGTCGTTGCCACTGCGGACCATCCTTACCTTTCCGGTGTTTCTGAGTCCGGTGTTGGCTATTTCGCTGTACTTGACGCGCCAGTTTGCTTGGGCGAGCCGCTTGCTGGAAATCAAGCTGAATCAGGTGCGGACCCTCTCGCAGCAGATGCTGGCGCAGCAGCAGGAAAAACAACTGTTGCTGGCGCAGCAAAACGAAACGCTGGAGCGCCAGGTGCAGCAGCGCACCGCCGCCCTCCAAAAAACTCTGCATAATCTGCAAGCCACCCAGAATCAATTGATTCATCGGGAAAAGATGGCCAGCTTGGGTGAGCTGACCGCCGGCATCGCCCACGAAATTCAGAACCCACTCAACTTCGTCAAGAACTTCTCGGAAGTGGCCACCGAA
The DNA here is from genome assembly GCF_964242765.1 of uncultured Hymenobacter sp. Lineage (NCBI taxonomy): Bacteria > Pseudomonadati > Bacteroidota > Cytophagia > Cytophagales > Hymenobacteraceae > Hymenobacter > uncultured Hymenobacter sp. The sequence continues at coordinate 15,909 of NZ_CAXTBM010000072.1, read as the reverse complement.
TTGCTGTCGGAGTTGAAAGAAGAGATGCTGCCGGTGCTGGCAGCGCCCCAGAAAACCTTTACCTGCGACCTGGTGGGCGAACTGACGGAAGTGTTAGAGAAAATCCACCACCATGGCCACCGGGCCGGCGCCATTGTGCAGGGTATGCTGGAGCACGCGCGCATCGGTACGGGCGAGCGGGCTCTCACGGATCTGAATGCGCTGGCCGACGAGTTTATGCGCCTAAGCTACCAAGGGTTGCGGGCCAAAAATCCTACTTTCAGTGCCAAGCTAACCACCGATTTCGATCCGGACTTGGGCCCGATCGAAGTTGTGCCGCAGGATATGGGGCGCGTGTTGCTCAACCTGTTCAACAACGCGTTTTATGCCGTCTGTAAGCGGCAAACCCAGGAATCCAAAGACTACAAACCCGAAGTGGTGGTGCGCACCATCCGCTATAGCAACGCAGTACATATTGTGGTGCGCGACAACGGAACCGGCATTCCTGCGAATATCGTGTCGAAAATCTACCAGCCCTTTTTCACGACCAAGCCTACCGGCCAGGGCACCGGCCTCGGGCTCTCGCTGAGCTACGACATCATCACGAAGATGCACAAAGGCAACCTGATGGTTGATACGCAGGAAGGGCAGTACACCGAATTTACCGTGAGCTTACCCGCCGACGAGATAATGTGCGACCTGCCCACTTACCAGATATAGGCCACTAGCGCGAGCGTACAGCTTATACTGGGCAGTGGATTATATGAGGGTAGTTTTCGACTTTCTTTCTTTTGTACGCTGGCAGCCCCTAACTTGGGGCCGTAGCTGGCAAGAGAACAGGGGCAATAGCTCCGGGCCGGCAAAGACAACTGGCTGACGTAGAGTCCCCATTTTCTCGTTTATATTCTTTTCTCAAATCAATGGCTGAACAAACCCTTACTGGCCTGCGGGCTGGCGTCCTGCACGGCGACGAAGTGCAAGCCCTGTTCCAAGTGGCGAAGGCCAATGCCTTTGCGCTGCCGGCCGTCAATGTGACGGGCAGCAACACGGTGAACGCCGTGCTGGAAACGGCCGCCGCTGTCAACTCGCCGGTTATCATTCAGTTTTCCAACGGTGGCGCGCAGTTCTTCGCCGGCAAAACTATCCCTAACGGCGACCAGCGGGCCAGCATTGCTGGCGCTATTTCGGGCGCGCAGCACGTGCACCTCATGGCCGAGCTCTACGACATGCCCGTGATTCTGCACACCGACCACGCCGCCAAAAAGCTGCTCCCCTGGATTGACGGCCTGCTCGCCGCTGGCGAAAAGCACTTCGCCCAGTACGGCCAGCCCCTCTACAGCTCCCACATGCTGGACTTGTCGGAGGAGCCGATTGAAGAGAACATCGAAATCTGCAAGCGCTACTTAGAGCGCATGAGCAAGATCGGCATGACGCTGGAAATCGAGCTGGGCGTAACCGGCGGCGAGGAAGACGGCGTGGACAACTCCGACGTGGACAGCTCCAAGCTCTACACCCAGCCCGAAGAGGTAGCCTACGCCTACGAGCAACTAAGTGAAATCAGCCCCCGCTTCACCATCGCGGCAGCATTTGGCAACGTGCATGGCGTATACAAGCCGGGCAACGTGAAGCTGCAACCCGTAATCCTGCACAATTCGCAGGAATTCCTGCGTCAGAAGCACAACATTGCCGAAGCGCTGCCTATCAACTTCGTGTTCCACGGCGGCTCGGGCTCCAGCCAAGCGGAAATTCGGGAGGCTATCAGCTACGGCGCCATCAAAATGAACTTGGACACCGACTTGCAGTGGGCGCTGTGGCAAGGCATCAAAGACTACTACGTGAAAAACGAAGGCTTCCTGCAAGGTCAAATCGGCAACCCCAGCGGTGCTGATTCCCCGAACAAGAAATACTACGACCCCCGCGTGTGGCTCCGCAAAGGCGAAGAAACTTTCGTGGCGCGCCTCAAACAAGCCTTCGAAGACCTGAACGCCATCAACCGACGGTAGCCGGACTTCATCCCCTAGCGCCTCGCCAATAAAGGGGAACTAGCTTTCTATTTTCTTAGCAACAAAAAAGCTCGCCGGATACTCCAGCGAGCTTTTTTGTTGTTTAACTAAAGCTAAAACTAGGCCTAATCTTCTGGGATTAATTTCCCTTTTTGGCGAGGCGCTGGGGGTAAGGTCCCCGCTGGGCTACTCGTACCGTGCTACCCCAGGCTGGCCGAAGCTAAAGTCGCTGAAGTCGTAGTAGGGGCGGGAGCTTTCGTAGATACGGTAGCCGCTATCGGTGGTGAGGCCGCGCGGGTAGTAGCCAAACAGAATTTGAAAGGCGCGGATGGGCGTGTATTCGTTGCGGAAGCGCACGCCAACCCCGAAGCCAGTGTAAGGCTTCTCGTGGATGGGCATCACCCGTTTGGAGCGCGTATTGAGCCAGGCTATATCGGCGAAGATTACGCCGGCCAAGCGAAAGCCCAGAAACGAAAGGGGCGTGTAAACCGTGGTTTCGTAGTTGAGCACTAGCCGGCTGGTACCACGTAAGTCGCTGGCCGACTTGAAGCCGCGTAGGCCCCTTTCGCCTTCAATAGAAAGCGGCAGGTCGCTGGAGAGGCGGTTGAACCCAATGGCTGACCGGTTCCACAGAAAGTGCCGCCATTGGTAGTTGCCAGCGTGGTAGAGGCGGGTGAAATACAGCACTTCTGTACTCACCAAGCCCTGCTGCCAGGCCCCAGTCGACGGCCGCATATACGAGCCAAACTCACCACTCAAATACAGGTAGCCCTTGCGTGGACTGTAGTTGGCCGTCGAAATCCGGGCGCCGTAGTAGTTGCGGTTGTCTTGGTCGTTGAGCTCGTAGCCCAGCGTGGCACTCAGCAACGTACCCGTCGGAATGTCCTCGGTGCGCCCGAAGCCAAACAAGTATTTGTCTTTGTAATAGCGCCGCACGCTATACCCAACAGTGCCCAGCAAGGCACTCGCATTTAGGAAATCGGCGTTGGGACGAACCGAGTAATTGGTGCGCAACAAGCGCGCCGACAGAATCATGCGGCCGGGGTTTTCGTAGCCCAGGTCGTAGCTGCGCAGTGGCAAGGAGCGGCCCACCCACAAATCCTGGTTGGTGTAGCTGATGGGGGAGTAGTCTGGCTCCTGCCCGTTGGGGGGCGGGTTGAGCACCAGCCGGTAGCGGTAGGAGTTCAGCGACAGCGCCCCGGCGTATTTGGTGTTAATGGAATAGAAATCCCGGCTGAACGTAATGCCGCTCGAATGATTCTGATACTCGTTGCGGTAGCGGGCCTCGCCGTACAGAAAGTTGCGAAACGGAATGCGGTAGCTGCCCACGTAGCTCCACGATTGGGGCTGGTTGCGCCCAAACTCGTAGCGGTTGCGGAACTGATGCCCCTGGCCCAGAAAGTTCTGGTCGCGGAGCCCGATAGCCGCCGCCCCGACCCCGCGTACTTCCAACGAACCGCTCAAGCTGAACACGTCCTTGGTGACGATTTCCACGTCCACGCTGTCGGCGGTGCTGGTGCGCTCGTTCACGAACACGCGCGCGTCAACGAGTTCATCGGTTTGGCGCAGCAAACGTTCGGATTCGGCCAGGGCCTGCGGTTCCAATTCCCTGCCCACCTTAAACAGCAGCACCTGTCGTACCCGGGCCCGGGAGGTCTTCATGTGCAAGGCATTGCCGGTTTTCTCTAAAATGTTGCGCGGCGTGCGGGTGGTGTCGGAAATGCTGTAGCCGAATGCGGTGAGGGTTTTAATGTTGATGCGCCGGACGATTTTGTAATTGTGCCGGTCGTATTGGCGGTCGAGCAGAGCAGCATCGAGGCCCGCTTGGTCTTCGCGGCGAGGGGTGAAGTTGAAAAGCACCGCCGCCGCTTTGCCGGCAATGGTTTTGCGCTTGGTATAGGCCTTGAGGCCGTTGAGCAAGCGCTCCTGGTCGAAGCGCCGCCGCAGGGAGTCGGTGCTGACGGCGGGGCGGCTGGCAGTGTCGGTGGGCTCGATTATACGGGTGGTATCGGGGGGCACACCGGTCTGGGCTAGTGCAGGCAGAGCCGCAAGCCACAAGAACGCCCACAAAAAAACCACATACTTCATAAGAGAGAATCCAACTCATGCAAGTTACAGTGTTCCAAGGTGGTTTTCCGCACGCAAATCGTTGCAAAAAGCCGCTGAAACGGTGGTAAAAACACGCCTGTCCTTCCGACGCAGGAGGAACCTGGATTAGCTTGTTCAACGACCGTACTCAGATTCCTCCTGCGTCGGAAGGACAAAGAATTTGTCTGATTCTACTAGAGAAATACTCCGCTGTTGCGGAACATTTCCAATGAAATTAGTCTTGAGGTATAGTGCATATTTCAGCACAAGCCCCTATTTTTAAGCCCAGATCCAGCCCGATGAACGACCAGCGCATTCAGGAAAAGCTAAGCATTTTGGCAGACGCCGCGAAGTACGACGTATCGTGCTCGAGCAGCGGTGGCAAGCGCAAAAACGAATCCAAGGGCCTCGGCAATGCGGAAGGAATGGGCATCTGCCACAGTTACACCGAGGATGGCCGGTGCGTAAGCCTGCTTAAGATCCTGCTTACCAACCATTGCATCTTCGACTGCGCCTATTGCGTGTCTCGGAAAAGCAACGATGTGAAGCGCGCCGCCTTCACCGTGGACGAAGTAGTGGACTTGACCATGAACTTCTACCGTCGTAATTACATCGAGGGGCTGTTCTTAAGTTCCGGTATTTTTTCGTCGCCTGACTATACGATGGAGCGCCTCGTACGCATCATCAAGAAGCTGCGCACCGAGCACAATTTCAACGGCTACATCCACGTGAAAGCCATTCCGGGTGCTTCGGAAGAGTTGATTCAGGAAGCGGGCTTGTACGCCGACCGGTTGAGCGTCAACATCGAGCTGCCCTCGGACATGAGCTTGCAGAACTTGGCGCCGGAAAAGAACTACGAGGAGATTCTGACCCCGATGGCCCAGATTCGGGACGGCATCACCAAAAACAAGGAAGAGAAGGCGCTTTTCAAGAAAGTACCGCAGTTTGCCACGGCCGGCCAAAGCACGCAGCTCATTGTGGGCGCTTCGGCCGAGAATGACCTCGAAATCATCAACCTGACCGACTCGCTCTACAAAGGCTACGGCTTGAAGCGCGTGTACTACTCCGGTTACATTCCCGTCACCGATGATGCCCGCCTGCCGCAGGTGACGCAGCCACCACTGATCCGGGAGCACCGCCTCTACCAGTCCGATTGGCTGATGCGCTTCTACGGTTTTCAGGCTGATGAGATATTGGACCCCGCGCACCCTTTCCTCGACCTGGAAGTGGACCCCAAGCTGGCGTGGGCCTTGCGCAACCGCCACGTGTTTCCGGTGGACGTCAATACCGCTGATTACGAAATGATTCTGCGCATTCCCGGCGTGGGGGCTCGGTCGGCGAAGCGCATTGTGGCCGCTCGCCGGTTTGCGCCCATCACCCTCGACCACCTGCACAAGTTTGGCGTGGTGCTGAAACGCGCTAAGTTTTTCCTTACCTGCCGCGGGCAGGCGTTGGAGAAGCGTGATTACGACGAGCAAACCATTCGGCGCCAGATTCTATTTGGCGCGGGTTCGGTGCGGTCGGCCCTTGTGACCCAGCAACTCGACCTTTTCGCTCAGGCTTCTTAGGACCTGAGGGAGTAGGGGTAAGTGCCTCGGGCGTTGACAGGAATAAAAAACAGCTTGTTCTTATCATAACCGCTTGAAAACAAACCACTATTAACCAACTTCTACCATGACCATCTCTCATCGCGCCGCCGACGCGTCGGCTGCCTCCATCGAAGCGTTGAAACCCACCAAAGTGGCCCGTATTGCTTGCTGTTGTAAGCTTGCGGACCTGCTACCAATTGTGCAGCAGCTTCACCGCGAAGCAGCCCATGCCAATGCGGCGCAGGCCCGGCAGCAGTCGGAGGCGGCTTGAAGTGCTTAAAGGTTTGTAGCTGAGCAATAACCCTGTGCCGGGTTGTGGGGTACGTCGTAGCATGGCTTTCGAAATCGAGCATCACTACGTCCGTACCAATGGCATCACGCTCCATGTGGTCCAGTGTGGCCCCACCAATGGGCCGTTGGTTGTCTTGCTGCACGGCTTCCCGGAATTCTGGTATAGCTGGCGCAAGCAAATTCCGGCGCTGGCCGAAGCCGGCTACCGCGTGTGGGCACCCGACCAGCGCGGTTACAACCTCAGCGAGAAGCCGACCGGCGTGGCCAACTACCGGATAGACAAGCTAGGCGCCGATATTATCGGCTTGCTCGATGCGGCAGGTCAGGCCAAGGCGGTAATTATCGGCCACGACTGGGGGGCGGCGGTGGCCTGGTGGCTGGCTTCCCGCTATCCGACGCGGATAGCACAGGTTGCAATTCTGAACGTGCCGCATCCGGCAGTGCTAGGCAAGTCGTTGCGCAAAACACCGCGGCAGTTGTTGAAAAGTTGGTACATCTTCTTTTTCCAGTTGCCACGGCTACCAGAAAAGCTGTTTCGGCGGAAAGAGTATCGGTTTGGTCGCGAATCGTTGCGGGGCACCAGTCAGCCGGAAACCTTTTCTTCCTACGACTTGCAACAGTACATAAAAGCCTGGTCGCAGCCAGGAGCCCTTACCGCTATGATTAATTGGTACCGGGCGGCGTTTCGTAAATCGCGCCGAGTAGGCAGGGTGGGCCGCATTATAGTGCCCGTACGGCTGCTGTGGGGGCAGCAGGATGCCTTTCTGGAACCCGAATTGGGGCGCTTGAGCCTAACCATGTGTGACAAAGGCGAGTTAACCTATTTCAAGCACGCCACCCACTGGCTCCACCAAGAAGAACCCAAAGCCGTAAACAAGTTGCTGCTGGAATTTCTACAAGGACAAGGGCAGCCGCAGGTGCAAAAAATCTAGTCTCTCGTACCTGCTCTATACCTTAGCCCACCCGTCATGAGCCGTTCGCTTACGCCTTACAACCGCCCAAAAGCGACTGTTGCCGCTGCTTCCGCTACGCCCCGCCCCACGGCACCAGCGCTAACCAAAGCGCCGCTGGATTACGCCTACGACGGTACGTTTGAAGGTTTGCTGACGGTGCTGTTCGCGGTTTACGACCGAAAGGCGGCTCCCAACAGCATCCAGCCCTTGGGCGAAGTGCAAGGCGGACTGTTCGCCCAGCCCGTTCAAATTGATACCCATGAAGCCACGGCCACCCGCGTATGGGACGGCCTGCTGCACCACCTGGACAAGGAGGCCCGGGCACGGCTCTATCATGTGTTCCTGAGTGAACAGCCCGACCGGGAGTTGCTGATCTTCCGCTACGCTGACTTAGCCATGCGCTCCGCCCGCGACATTTCGGAAAATTACGCCGACGACAATGTGCGGCGCGTGGCGCATATCGCGCAGCAAATGTTCCGCGAGAAGCACCGCATGGAGGCTTTTGTGCGCTTCGAGAAAACTAGTGACAACCTCTTTCACGCCACCATCGACCCGGATTTCGACGTGCTGCCGCTTATTGCGCCCCACTTCACCAAGCGCTACGCCGACCAACGTTGGTTGATATTCGACAAGCGCCGCCGCTACGGCCTCTACTACGACCTCCAGCGCACCGACGTGGTACAGTTTGAAACCACCGCCCCGCAGCGCAACACTGATATATCGGCCACGGTGCTCGACGAACGGGAGCCGCTGTTCAAGTTGCTTTGGCAGTCGTATTTCGACCACGTCAACATTCCGGAACGCAAGAATATGAAGTTGCACCGCCGCCATATTCCGTTGCGCTACTGGCGCTACCTCAGTGAAAAGCAGCCGCGGGAGCAACGCTTCCAGCCCATCAAGAACAAGAGGCCGCCTGCCTAACTCACTTACTCAGGAGCCGCTCTGCTAGCAGAGCGGCTCTTTTGTTTTGGGGAGGCCAACAAAAACAAACGGGTTTAGCGTCAGCTACTATGGGCCGAAGTGCGTATTGTCAGCAGCGCTTTCTCGGCAAGCAGGTGCAACGCAACTACCCTGATACTGTCATTATCAAGGTTCCCGAAAACTTCCCAGTTAAACCTTGGGGGTTACGGAGCCTCTATAAAAGCTAGTTGCCGACTATGCTCTCGAAAAGAATTATTCTGGGGCTGAATTATTCTCTGGTTTAGGATAGTTTTCGGTTGGATTGATTCGAGGAGTTTTGACCGTATAAAGTCTATTTGCTGATGTGGATAGTTCGTTTGGCGCTGGCGCGTCCTTACACGTTTGTGGTCATGGCCCTGCTGATCTTGTTGAGCGGCATCATGACCATTCGCACCATGGCGGTGGACATTTTTCCGGAAGTAAATATTCCTGTGGTCGGAGTGGTCTGGACCTACTCAGGCATGAGCGCCGAGGACATGAACAGGCGCATTTTGGTGGTCAACCAGCGAGCCTATACCACCACCGTCAGCAACATCGAGCACATGGAGTCCCAGGCTTTGAAGGGCGTGGGCATCATCAAAGTGTTCTTCCAGCCCGGCTCCGACCCCGCGGCCGGGGTGGCCCAGCTGACTGCCATCAGCCAAAGCATTTTGCGGACCATGCCGCCGGGCATCACCCCGCCCAACATCATCCGCTACTCGGCTTCCAATGTGCCAATTGCCCAGGCCAGCTTGTCGTCGGAAACGCTGGGCGAATCCGACCTCTACGATGCCAACAACGCCTACATCCGGCCGGGCTTGGCCATCGTGAAAGGGGCCTCGTTGCTGCTGCCCAACGGCGGCAAGCCCAAGCAGATTATGGTGGACCTGGACCCCGGCGCGCTGGCCGGCAAAGGCTTGTCTGCCAATGATGTGGTGACAGCTATTACCACCCAAAATATTATTCTGCCCGCCGGCACGGCCAAGATTGGCAGCCGCGAATACGATGTGCGCCTCAACAGCAGCCCTGAGGCCATTGCTACCCTCAACGACTTGCCCATCAAAGAGGTAAATGGGGCTACCGTGTATGTGCGCGACGTAGCTTTCGTGCACGAAGGCGCCGCCGTGCAGCAAAACATTGTGCGGCAGAATGGCCGGCGCACGGCCTTCGTACCCATCCTCAAAAGTGGCGGTGCCAGCACGCTCGATGTTATTGAAGGCATCAAGGAAGCGCTGCCCAACGTGCTGGCTAACGCCCCGCAGGGCCTGGACCTGAAGCTGCTATTTGATCAGTCGTTTTTCGTGCGGGCCAGCATCAAGGGCGTTATCATCGAGGCCTGCATTGCGGCGGCTCTTACGGGCCTCATGATTCTGCTGTTCCTCGGGTCGTGGCGCTCTACGCTCATTATTGCTCTGAGTATTCCGCTGTCCATCCTGGTCAGCATTGTGGTGATGAAGCTGCTCGGCCAGACGCTTAATATCATGACGCTGAGCGGCCTCTCGTTGGCGGTGGGAATTCTGGTAGATGATGCGACGGTGGAAATCGAGAACATCCACCGCAACATGGCCATGAAGAAGGGGCTGAAACGCTCGATTCTGGACGGGGCCCAGCAAATTGCGACGCCCGCTTTGGTGGCTACGTTGGCTATTTGCATTGTGTTCGTGCCGGTGTTTTTCCTGTCGGGGGTGGCGTCGTACATTTTCACGCCGCTGGCTATGGCCGTGATTTTTGCCATGCTGGCTTCCTACCTGCTTTCCCGGACGCTGGTGCCTACCATGGTGCAGTTTCTGTTGCGCAAAGAATTGCCCATTTACCACGCCGAAGGGGCGGCGCATCTGCCCACCGAACAAGTACGCGACGGACATTCGGTGAGTGAAGCGGAAGCCCGGCTCAGCCAACTCCGCCGCGAACAGCTAGAGCGGGAGCACGCCACGGTGAGTGCCGAGGAAGAAGACGAACACCGCATCACCAACGCCGATAGAGAAGCGGCAAAAAGCATCGAGAAGAGCTGGGTATGGCGGGTGCACAAGGCCTTCGACCACCAGTTCGAGAAGTTCCGGGAAGGCTACCGCGACGCTCTGGATTGGGTGCTGAACCACCGCCGGTTGGTGGTGATGTGCTTTGCGGTGCTGTTTGTTGGATCGGGCTGCCTCTACCCGTTTATCGGGCAAAACTTCTTTCCGAAAGTGGATGCCGGCCAGTTGCGCATGCACATCCGCGCCCCCACCGGCACCCGTTTAGAGGAAACTGAGCGCCGTTTTGCGGAAGTGGAAAAGATAATTCGAGCTGTCATTCCGGCCGAAGAACTGGACCTTGTACTCGACAATATTGGTCTGCCCGTAATACCATTGAACTTGCTGATGGGCGACAACCCCGTTATTGGGGCCGGCGACGGCGAGATTCTGGTGTCGATGAAGGAGGAGCACGGGCCGACCGCCGGCTACATCACCGAAATCCGCCGGCGCATCAAGCAGCAATACCCCGACTTGCAGGTCTTCTTTCAACCGGCTGATATCGTCAACCAAACGCTCAACTTCGGCTTGCCTGCTCCCATCGACATCCAGGTCACCGGCAAGAATGTGGAGGCAAACTACAAGATTGGCGTGAAAATCAGAGAGCAAATGGCGAAGGTGCCGGGCGTAGTCGATGCCTTCGTATACCAAGCCTTCGACCTGCCCCAAATGCGCCTCGACGTAGACCGGGTGCGGGCCCAACAGGCCGGTCTTTCCCAGCGCGACATTGCCAACAACGTGTTGGTCAACCTTTCTTCCAGCACCCAGACTACGCCCAACCAGTGGCTTAATCCGAAAACGGGCGTCAACTATATCGTGGCGGTGCAAACGCCCCCCAGCCAACTGTCGAGCCTGGACGAGCTGAAAACCATCGGCATTACCGGCCCTTCGCAGCTAGCTCCCCAGCTGCTTAGCAGCTTCGCTACCACCCGCCGCGCCACCACCGCTGCCATTGCCAGCGACTACAACATTCAGCGCGTGATAGACGTGTACGCCAGCGTGGAAGGCCGCGACCTGGGCAGCGTGGCTGCCGACATGAACAAGATTTTAGAGGAAGCCCGCAAAGACCTGCCCAAGGGCACCACCATCACCGTTCGTGGCCAGGTTGACAGCATGCGCACTTCGTTTATTGGCTTGGGTATTGGCTTGATTGGCGCTATTGCGCTGGTGTACCTGCTGATGGTCGTGAACTTCCAGTCGTGGCTGGACCCGTTTATCATCATTATGGCCTTGCCGGGCGCAATGTCGGGCATTCTGTGGATGCTGTTCGTCACCCAAACCACCTTCTCGGTACCGTCGCTGATGGGAGCCATTATGTGCATCGGGGTAGCTACGGCCAACAGTATTTTGCTGGTAACTTTTGCCAACGAACGGCGCGACGAAGAGCCGGACCTCTCGCCGCGCGACGCCGCCCTCGATGCCGGTTTCACCCGCCTGCGCCCCGTCCTGATGACGGCCCTAGCCATGACGATTGGTTTGCTCCCGATGGCCTTGGGTCTGGGGGAAGGGGGCGAGCAAAACGCGCCGCTGGGCCGGGCCGTGATTGGCGGCCTACTGCTGGCCACCGTCACCACCCTGTTCTTCGTCCCGGTTATGTTTAGCTACTTAAAGCAACGCGAGTTAGATTCCGCCCACAAACAGGAAAAACAACAAGAGCGAGTGGCCGCATAATAACGCGCACTAAAGCTAGGTTCTAGCTCTTTTCTCAATTAGGAAGAACTAGAACCTAGCATTGAATTTAAGATCTACCTTCTCGATGGCCTTACCAACGGACAACACCTTAACTTCTCAGCCTGCCAACCACCATCCGGCCCCGCCCGTTGCGCCGGAGCACCTGGAAGCAGACGATGCCGGCCCCAAGAGAGCGGGTGGGAAGCGCCGATTTTGGGTGGTGATATCACTGCTTGCCTTGGTATTTGGTGGGCTGTTTTTGCTCGGGCTGCTGCCCCGCTTGAAAGCCAACCAAGCACGCGAGAAAGAAAGTACCGCTTCCGCCAATGCCATTCCGGTTGTGAGTGTGCAGGCTGCTCAAGCCGCGCCCGATACCGTACGGGTGGAACTGCCTGCTAACACCGTTTCCAACCGCGAAACCTTCCTTTTTGCCCGTACCAACGGTTTTGTGCAAGCGTGGTACGTGGATATTGGCACCCGCGTAAAACGTGGTCAGCTACTGGCCCGCATTGCCACGCCCGAACTCGACCAACAGATCATTGAAACCCGCACCAACCTGGCCCTGACCCGTACCAGCTACGACCGTCTGCGGAGCGTTGATATGCCCGGGGCTATTTCCCGGCAGGAACTCGATGAAGCGCAGGCCCGCTACAATGGTCAGCAGGCCGCCGTGCAACAACTCCTGGCCCTGCGCAACTTTCGCGAAGTACGTGCCCCCTTCAGTGGCATCGTGACGCAGCGTAACTTAGAGGTAGGTGCTCTGGTTTCAACCAGCAATGCCGAAGGCACCCAACTGTTCAAAGTCGAGCAGACCGATACGCTACGGGCCTTTGTGAATGTGCCTCAGAATTACGCTACGGGCATTAAAGCGGGGCTGGTCGCCGAACTGATTGTGCCGGAATTCACCAACCGTACCTTTCGGGGACGGGTGTCGAGGGAAGCAGGCGCCCTCAGTTCCGACACCCGGACGTTGCTGACGGTGGTAAAGATTCCGAACCGGCAGCAGTTGTTGCGGCCGGGTGTGTTCGGCCAGATCCGGTTCGAGTTGCCGCGCACCTCACCGAGCGTCATTATTCCGGCTAATGCATTGGTGCCCGGTGGCACGGATACCCGCGTGGTAATGATTAAAGACAAGAAAGTGCATTATCAACCTATTGTGGCTGGCCGCGACTTTGGGGCGCAGGTGGAAGTACTGCAAGGGTTGGAAGGCGGCGAAATGCTGGTTATCAATCCAGCCGAAACCCTGCAAGAAGGCGGCACCGTGGAAGCGCGGAAAGTTGCTGCTGCCAAGAAGCCGGATACTCCCGCCGCGCCAAAAGCCCCCGAGCGTCTCTACGATCCAGACCGTCCGCGCATCTCGTCGCCGGTAGGAGAGGGGGCAGGGAAATAAGTTGGGTTGCTATGTGTTCTTTGCTGCTGATGGATTACGCATGAGTTTTTTCACTGCTTGGTTTTCACTTGTTCGATGGAGCTGGGGATTGTTGCTAGTTTCTACGGCACTTATTGGGTGCGTCCGAGGACCGCAGTACCAGCCGCCCACGGTAGCGGCCCCCGCCGCCTGGCAAAACAACCAGGACCCTAATGGATCTTCAACTCTCCCGCCTGCGGCACCTACTACACCAGCGCCACCGCAAGCAGCGCCGGCCATTTCCGCCTGGTGGACGCTCTTCCACGACCCTGTGCTCGATGCGCTGGAGCAGCAGGCAGTAGCGGGCAACTTCGGCATGCGCGCCGCCGCCTCCCGCGTGGAAGAAGCTCGCGCCGCGGTGCGCATAGCCGGTTCTTACCTGAAGCCCGACGTGACCCTAACGCCGCAAGCGTACCAGAGCCGGTTGTCGGCCTTGCGGCCGGTACAATTCCCGAACGCACAAGTGGTTGGCACAAAGCAGCGGCAGTTTTATATTCCCATCAACGTCAGCTACGAAGTGGACGTCTGGGGACGGCTCCGGCGTGATATTCAAGCCTCTCAGGCCGATCAGCAAGCCTCCGAAGCGGAATTGCGCACCGTGCAGCTTACCCTCACCACCGATGCTGCCAGCTATTACTACAGTATCCGTGGCCTCGACGCCGACCTTGGTGTACTGGATAGTACTCGCGAAGCCCGCGTCCAGAACCTCAAACTAGTGCAGGCCCGCTACAAAGCGGGCGTTGACAACGAAATTGGGGTGCGCCGCGCCGAAACCGAACTGGCCAATGTGGACGCCAGCCGAATAGAGGCGCAGCGCCAACGGGCCCGCTACGTGGCGGCCTTAGCCACGGTATGTGGCCAACCGGCCAGCAGCTTTATCCTGGCGCCGCGCCCCACCGATTTCGTTGTGCCTACCATTCCGTCAGGGTTGCCCGCGGCCTTACTGACCCGCCGCCCCGACTTGCAGCAAGCCGAGCGCCTACTCGCCGCCGCCGATTCCCGGGTTGAGTCGGCCCGCTTGGCCCGGCTACCGGTCGTGCAACTCAACGGCTACATTGGTCCGCAGAGTGCGCAATTAGGGGAACTGGCTCGTCTCAACGACAGCTACACCTACTATGTAGGTGCTGGGGTAGCTATTCCTATCTTCAACGGTGGCCGACTGCGGTCAAACGAAGAGCTAGCCAGGGCCCGCACCACCACCGTCACGGCCCAATATCAGCAAACGGCTTTGGTGGCTTTTCAAGAGGTTGAAAGCGCCCTGGCTGATGTGCAGCAGAGTGCCGCGCAGCTTGCCGCGCAGCAGCGTGCTTTGCGCGCTGCCCGCTTAGCAGGCCTGCTCACCAGAGAGCGGTACAACCGCGGACTTACCAATTACTTTGAAGTGGTAGATGCCGACCGCCAAACGTTAGAAGCCGCTCGGCAAGCAGTGCAGACGCAAAGCTTCCAGTTTCAATCGGCCATCCAACTAATAAAAGCCTTGGGCGGTGGTTGGGAATAGAAGTAGAAAGAATTACTACGGTATCAGTTCAGTCATTTGATGCTTGGTTGCCATTCTGAGCAAAGCGCAGAATCTGGCTTGTTTAGTAAATACCGGATTCCGCGCTTTGCTCGGAACAACAAGCGGTGGTTGCTGGCTAAATGAAAGGGCTAAATTGCGGCGCAGATGGGTCCAAGGTAATGCGCCTTATGGACGTCAAAAGCTCCTGTAGTCCACTATATCATTCTTCTATGAGTAAAATAATTGTTTTTGGTGCCTCTGGTCAGCTAGGGCAATGCCTGCAACACGTAGCAAGAGAGCGAAGCATAACGGACATTGTGTTCCTGCCGGAAGCGCAAGCCGATATTCTAGATACAGACGTGCTGCAAGCTGTATTCACGCAATACAAACCAGCTTACTGCATCAATTGCGCCGCGTATACTGCCGTAGATAAGGCCGAAGACGACGTGGACATAGCCCGCAAAGTCAACAAGGACGGCGCCGTTAATCTGGCGCAATTGTGCGGGAAGCATGGCACCACACTCGTGCACATTTCCACCGATTTCGTGTTTGCGGGTACCGGCAACAAGCCATTAGTGGAAACCGATGAAGCGGCGCCCATCAGCATTTATGGCCTTACTAAGCTGGAAGGAGAGCAAGCTATACCAGCCCATACCAGCCAATATTTCATCTTGCGCACCAGTTGGCTGTATTCGGAATACGCCAACAACTTCGTGAAGACGATGCTAAAATACGGCCGGGAGCGGGAGGAAATGCGCGTTATTTGGGACCAGGCCGGCACTCCCACCTATGCCATTGATCTAGCTGGCTGCATCCTCACTATCATCGAGAGCCAGAGCCAGGCGTTTGGTATCTACCACTACAGCAACGAAGGCCTGACTTCTTGGTACGACTTCGCCCAAGCCATTTTCGAGCTGAGCAATACGCCCGTGCGCACTGTGCCTATCCGTACGGAAGAGTACCCAACCAAAGCCACGCGCCCAGCCTACTCGGTGATGGACAAAACAAAAGTGAAAACCACCTTCAGCCTCGCCATACCGCACTGGCGCGACAGTTTGAAGGTGTGCCTGAGCCGGCTGTAAGCGCACAAACAACTACATCACCTAGCGAAAAGGCCTTGTTCTGGATAAAACAAGGCCTTTTTGCTAGGTTAAAACGCAGGTGCCGGAGCTTCTGCGGCGCGGCCGTAGAAACGATTGAGCAAATACGCCATACCCCCAAAAGCCAACCCCACGCCGCACACGCCGGGCCAGTGGAAATGGGTCCAAGCCCAGGCCCCCGACAACGAGCCCAAGGAAGCACCCAGAAATGCGACCGTCATGTACACCGTGTTCAGGCGGCTGCGGGCTTCCGGGAGTAGGTTGAAAATGCGGGCTTGGTTGGAAATGTGCGTCATCTGCTGCCCTACATCCAGGATGATTACGCTGACCACCAACCCCAACAGATAATAGCCGCCGAAGGCCAGTAGTACATAGGCC
>NZ_CAXTBM010000071.1:15267-26284 GCF_964242765.1 uncultured Hymenobacter sp. | reverse complement strand
GCACTCTGCCGTCGAGAACGACTACGTCACCACGGGCTACTGGGCCATGAACCGGGAGCAGGAATTGCCTAATCCGGGCCTCACGGCAACCTTCATCGTCAAAATGGAAGATGTGACCAGCCAAGTGCTGGCCAACGTTCCGACCGCCAATGTACAGGAAACCGACCGGGAGCAGATGGTGCAGGCCAACATCCAGCGCGTAGCGCAGGCTGCCGTGCAGGGCACGCATTATCAGGCGTTTATCCGGCCGTTCTACAATGGCAATGAATATTACCTGTTTCTGACGGAAGTGTTTCAGGATGTCCGGCTGGTGGGCGCACCGCCGAGCAGCATCGGCAAATTTGGCGGCGACACCGACAACTGGGCTTGGCCCCGCCACACCGGCGACTTCAGCGTGTTCCGCATCTACGCGGGCCCCGACAACAAGCCCGCCCCGTATTCCAAAGACAACGTACCCTTCAAGCCCCGCCACCACCTGCCTATTTCGCTGGCGGGCGTGCAGCCCGGCGACTTCACGTTGGTTTTCGGTTTCCCGGGCCGCACCAACGAGTACCTAACGAGTTGGGGCGTAGAAGAAACCTACTCCGTGTCGAACCCGGCCAAAATCAAGGTGCGCGACGCGAAGTTGAAGACACTAGCTACCGATATGCAGGCTTCCGACAAGGTGCGGATTCAATATGCAGCCAAGTACGCCAGCATTGCCAACTACTGGAAAAAGTGGATCGGCGAAAACCGGGGCCTGAAAAAGCTGGATGCCGTAACCCGCAAGCAACAGCAGGAAGTGGTATTCCAGCAGTGGGCCAACAGCGGCGACGAGGCCCGCAAAGCGGCCTATGGCTCGCTCCTGCCCCAAATGCAGCGCAGCTACACCGCCGCGCGCGACTACACCCTGGCCCGCGACTATGTAACCGAAGCCGCGCTAGGTATCGAGCTCATAGCTTATGCCAATAGCTTGCTCCCGCTGGCCGAATTGGTTGAGAAAAAAGTGTCGGCCGCTGAACTGGCCACGGCCGCCGACAAGGCCCGGGGCGGCACCGCCAACTTCTTCCGCAACTACAACGCCCCCACCGACCAGAAAGTAGCCGCCGCTTTGCTGCCCCTTTTCGCCACCGGCACGCCCGCAGCCCTGCTGCCGGCCTACGTCAAGGGCCTGTTCAGGCAATACCCAGGCCCCAACGGCTGGAACGCCTACGTGACGCAGCTCTACGGCAAGTCGCGCCTGACTTCCAATGAAAGCGCCCAAATCGTGCTTAATGAAGTAGCCAAAGGCAACGCCCGCGCCCTGCTCGACGACCCAG
The DNA here is from genome assembly GCF_964242765.1 of uncultured Hymenobacter sp. NCBI lineage: Bacteria > Pseudomonadati > Bacteroidota > Cytophagia > Cytophagales > Hymenobacteraceae > Hymenobacter > uncultured Hymenobacter sp. Next base: position 24,986 of record NZ_CAXTBM010000071.1, on the reverse strand, counting down.
CGGCCCAATTAGCGGCGGCCGTTATCAGCAACTACCGCACGACTATTCTGCCCACTTACACCGCCGCCACCGACAACATTGCGCTGCTCCAGCGCACGTATATGGCCGGTTTGCGCCAGCAACAGCCCGAGCGCAAGTTCTACCCCGATGCCAATTCCACCCTGCGCGTTGCCTACGGCCAAGTGCAGCCCTACGCCCCCGCCGACGGCACGAAGTACGACTTCTACACCACCCTCGACGGCATCATGGAGAAGGCCGACCCAACCAATCCGGAATTTGAGGTACCCGCCCGTCTTGCCGAACTTTACCAAGCCAAGGATTACGGCCCCTACGCCTACAAAGGCAGCGTGCCCGTTGCCTTTATTGCCACCAACCACACCACGGGCGGCAATTCCGGCTCGCCCGTCATCAATGGCCGTGGCGAGCTAATCGGCATCAACTTCGACCGCAACTGGGAAGGCACCATGTCCGACATCATGTTCGACCCCGACCGGGTTCGCAACATCACGCTCGACGTGCGCTACCTGCTGTTCGTGATTGATAAGTTTGCTGGGGCCAAGCACTTAGTAAACGAAATGACCTTGGTAAACAATCCGAGCGATGCCAAGCCGGAACCGGATAAGAAAGTGAAGAAGGTGAAAATCAAGCGCCAGCCAAGCACGGCCAAAGCCGGCTAGCTACTACAAATTGCAGCCTTATAAACCAAGAGCCGCTCCTGTGAGTGACTCTTGGTTTTATTTAAAGCCTTCTATATGAAAAGAATAGGTACGCTAGCTTTCATCTTACTGGGAACCCTGACACCGGCCTTCAGTCAGAAGTTGATGCTCACAGGCGGTTACGTACGCGTAGGGGAGAAATCGTTCACCGGCGCGCCAACTTCAGGACTGCACACTATATTTCCGGTCGGGAAGCACGGCATAAGCGGCGTAACGATACAAGCGGCCCGCAACCGCCAGCCTTTTCAAGAGATTATCAGCAGGCCTCCGGGAGAGAACGACCGAGTCATCACTGAGTACAACAATTCACTGTACTCGTTGCAAGGGTTTCTGGCGGGCCGGTTGATGGTAGCTCCTCACCTTGAAGCGACACTAGGCCCTAGCGCCGGACTGTACCTGCTGGGTGCCAAGGAACGGACCGACGAGTTAAGGCTTGGTCTTGGATTATGGTCTGGCTTGACGTACAAGCAGCTCGGCGGTGGCCGCTTCAATTTGGAAGCTCTTTTTCATCCTCGGGCGCTGCTACCCAATGTACCGGTCGAGGATGCAAACTTCCGATTCGATGGTCAATGGCTGTTTGTGTGGGATGCGCAACTGGGTATATCGTATGATTTGAAACGACAGCCCTAACTTTAGGAGCTTACCCATCTTTTAGTGGACTTCCCTTTGATTCGAAAACTCTTTGCCTGCGCGTTCTTGCTACTGGTCACCTTACCCCTGACAGCCCATCCTCTCACCTCGGCCACGGTGCTGCTTTTGCTCCGCCCCGCCGCCGTATTCGACGGCGAAACGCTGCACCCTGGTTGGGTTGTGCTGGTGGAGAATGATCGAATTCGGGCCGTGGGGCCGGCCGCGCAAGTAACCGCGCCAGCCGGAGCCCGCACGCTCGAATTGCCTGGCCTCACTTTGATGCCGGGAATGATTGAAGGCCACTCCCATCTGCTGCTGCATCCCTACAACGAAACGCCCTGGAACGACCAAGTGCTGCTAGAATCGGAAGCGCTACGAGTGGCGCGCGCCACGGCCCACGCCCGCGCTACGCTCGCCGCCGGCATCACCACGGCCCGCGACCTAGGCACGGAAGGCGCCGGCTACGCTGATGTGGGATTGAAACAGGCCATTGAGCAAGGCCTCATTCCTGGCCCGCGTCTGCTGGTGGCTACCCGCGCCTTAGTGGCTACGGGCAGCTACGGCCCCAAGCTTTCCGTGGATGTGGATGTGCCCCAAGGCGCCCAGGAAGCCGACGGTGTGGATGGCATCATCCGGGCCGTGCGCGAACAAATCGGCAAAGGTGCCGACATCATCAAAGTCTACGCCGACTACCGCTGGGGTGCCAACGAGCCGAGCCGCCCCACTTTCACGCAGGACGAGCTCAACCTAATCGTGAAAACCGCCAACAGCGCCGGCCGGCCCGTAGTAGCCCATGCCAGCACGCCCGAAGGGATGCGCCGCGCCACCCTGGCCGGCGTCCAAACCATCGAGCACGGCGACGGCGGCACCGCGGAAGTATTCAAACTGATGAAGCAGCGCGGCGTGGCCCTGTGCCCCACCGTAGCTGCCGGCGACGCTATTTTGCTGTACCGCGGCTACCGCAAAGGCCAGGACCCGGAGCCCGAGCGTATTCGCCAGAAGAAGGAAAGTGTGAAACTGGCCCACCAAAGCGGGGTGGCGCTAGCCGTTGGCGGCGACGTAGGCGTGTTCACCCACGGCGACAACGTGCGCGAAGCCGAGTTATTAGCCCGCGAATATGGCTTCACGCCGCTGGAGGTACTGCGCGGCTTCACCAGCGGCAATGCCCGCATCTTTCAGCTCCCCGACCGGGGCCGCATCCAGCCCGGTTTCCTCGCTGACCTAGTAGCCGTTACTGGCGACCCTACGCAGGACGTGGGCGCATTGCGACAAGTGAAGCTGGTGCTCAAAGGCGGCGTGGAGGTGAAGTAAACAGTTGTCCTTCCGACGCAAAAGGAATCTGGGTGAGGCTGCTCAACGACTTCACCCAGATTCCCCCTGCGTCGGAAGGACAACTGTTTACTTCTAGTCTTATCCCGGCTGCTCCACGCCTAGCGCCTTGAGCTGGTCGGCGTACTTGTCGTAAATCACGCGCAGGTCGGCACCGTGCTTGTCGGCGTCTACGCCGATGCTGACGTTGCTGGTGTGGAAGCGGTGCAGGTGGCTGATATGGGGCGACAGAATGGGCAAATGGCCCGCCAGTAGGAAGCGCACGTACAGGTCCAAGTCTTCGGCCATTTCGATTTCCTCGTCGTAGCCGCCCACTTTCTCGAACAAACTGCGGGCGTAGCAAACGTTGCCCTGGATGAAGTGCTCGGCTTTAAAAATGGCCTTGAGCATGTCAGCGGCCGAATCGAAGCGCCAGGCATAATAGTCTTCGCTCGGCAGGTAGCGACGTTCTTCGTCCACGCGCAGAAAGTCGGCCACAAACCAAGGCTGACCGGGATGGCGCTCAATTAAGCTGCCGTAGTGGTAGAGGCAGCGCTGAAGCAGCAGGTCGTCGTCGTCAAGGGGAACCAGCCAGGAGTCAGCGGGCGTTTCGCGGATAAGGATGTTGCGAGCTGGACCAGGCTGGAGCTTGGTGGCCTGACTAATAACCCGAAGCGGACCGCCCTTTTGGGCCGCGGTGCGCAACCAGCCGGCGGTGTCGTCGGTGCTGGCATTTTCCAAGATAAAGTGCTCGTACTGAATGTCGAGCGGGGCCGTAACGGTGGCTCGGACGCTGGCCACGGCTTCGGGCAGAAACTGGCAGCGGTTGTAGGTCGGCGTGATAACCGTGAAGTGCATAAAACGAGAAAACAAAAAGTAACGGGCAGCCAACAAGCTCGCCGGCTAAGCAGCCAGCCGTTGAGTTGCTCCTTCTTATTCTGCCAGATAATGGAAAAAGTTGTCCTGCTCTCTGCTTGTGAGTCAACTTTGTGACTCCGGCGGGCGTTAGTTGGCTCTTAAGCCCTTGCTTATGGCGAAGTTCATGGTTACGATTCAACTGCCCGTGGTTTTCACCGACGACTTTGTAGCCCTTATTCCTCGTCACCGCATGTTCATCAACCAACTCATCGAGGAAAATGTCGTGGAAGCCTATGCCATCAGCGCCGACCGCACCCAAGGCTGGATAACGATGAACGGCTCGGATAAAGCGGCTATTCAACTCGTAGTACAGAAATTTCCGCTTTACCCTTTCTTCATCAACGTGCAGATCAAGGAGTTATTCATCTTCGATAGTGTCAGTTCCCGCTTTCCTCCCATCAGTTTAAATTAAGATGACTGCTAAGGTGACCAGCTCGGCGCTCAAACAGCGCAAGCAGAACCCTAAACTTGCCACGCATCTGTTCACTGCTTCACCACTCCTTTGTCCGGCCCGGTTTATGTATGGCGGGCCATTGGCTTAGTTTTGTTTACGATTACCTTTCTATGACGCGTTTTTTTCGGCTTTTAATCTTTTTGCCCTTGGTGGCAGTGGCTTTAGGAGCTGCTCTCGCCCCCACCACAGCTCCCGCCGACCGCATCACCACCGAACAGTTGATGACCAGTCTTACTAGTTCCATCGTGAACTTGAAAACGCTGCGCTGCAATGTCCGGGCGCAGGAACGCCTGAGCAGCGGCAAGTACCAACCGGCCCGCACGGCCATGAAGATGACCTTCAATCCGCACCGGGTGTACCTCAAAAATATTAAAGGTTTGGAAGTTTTGTGGGTGGAAGGCCAGAACGACGGCGACGCCTGGGTGTACCCCAACAGCTTTCCTTACGTGACGCTAAGCCTCGACCCCAACGGCTCTATTATGCGCCGCAATCAGCACCACAGCGCCCTCGACGCCGGTTTCGGCACCATCTCCGACCTCATCCACGGCTCCAGTCAGCGCCGCGACCATAGCTTCGAGCGCAGCTTCCGCTACACCGGCGACTCGGTTGTGGCCGGCCGGCCGTGCTATGTCCTTCGTTCAGAGTATCCGCAATTTCGCTACGTATCCTACACAACCGTAGCCGGCGACACACCGGCCCGCATTGCCGACAAATTTGGCTGCGGCGAATACCGCGTGATGGAGCGCAACGGCATCAGCCCCGGCTCCGCCATACCAGTTGGCAAGGTGCTGCAAGTTCCCAACAGCTATGGCCGCCGCACCCTCGTCTGCGTCGATCAGAAGCTGATGCTGCCCGTCCTCGTGCGGGTTCACGACGACAAAGGGCTGTTCGAACAATTCGAGTTCAGCAACATCATTCCCAATCAACCCATTCCGCCAGCGGAGTTCAGCAAGGACTTCCCGGAGTATAAGCTATAATCACGGATTAATCGGATTTCTGGACGATTGCCAACAACCAAAAAAGCCTCGCTATAGCGAGGCTTTTTTGGTTGTTGAAGCAAAATCGAGATGTAACCAGGCATCGTCTACGAAATCCGTTTAATTCGGGGCTAGCGGCGCATGGCCTTCTCAATCTCATCCCACATCGGCGCCGGAATGGCTTCGAGCTTGTTGAACTCGCCGGCACCGTTCAGCCACTCCCCCCCGTCGAGGGTCACGACTTCGCCGTTCATATAGGCCGCGAAATCCGATACCATGTAGGCGGCCAGGTTCGCTAGTTCCTGATGGTCGCCGACGCGTTTGAGGGGGACGCTAGCAGCGGGGTCCAGCTTTTTGGCGAGGGGCTCAGGGAACAGCCGGCTCCACGCCCCTTCGGTTGGGAATGGGCCGGGGGCAATGGCGTTCGAGCGGATGCCGTACTTGGCCCACTCCACGGCCAACGACCGGGTCATGGCCAGCACGCCTGCTTTGGCCGCGGCCGAGGGCACCACGTACGCCGAGCCGACGGAGGCGTAGGTTGTCACGATGTTGAGGACGGTACCCGGCTTTTGGTCGGCAATCCAGCGCTTTCCGAAAGCCAGCGTACAGTTATAAGAGCCGCGCAGCACAATATCGACAATCACATCAAAGGCTTTGTGCGAAAGCCGTTCCGTGGGGCTAATGAAGTTGCCGGCCGCGTTGTTGAGCAGCACGTCGGCCCCGCCGAAGGTGTCGATGGTCTTTTGCAGCAACGCTTCCACTTCGTTGTATTTGCGCACGTCGCACTGCACGGCCAGAATGCTCCCGTTAGTTTGCTGACGCAGTTCTTCGGCGGTTTTTTCCAGCACATCCAGCTTGCGGCTGCTGATGACCACATTGGCGCCGAGCTGCATAAAGTACGTGGTCATGGCGCGCCCAAGGCCCGTTCCGCCGCCCGTCACGACGATGGTTTTACCTTGGAGTGCATTGTCGCGGAGCATGGGTTGGGCGTAGGGAGCAGACATAAAGAAGAAATGGGTGGGAAGTAAAAAAGCGAAAACCAGGCACCGATCAGTCCAATCACTGAAAGCAATTACCGTTTTCGTAACTCAAATAAACTGCTAATTACAGTAATAGCGGTTGCCGTGGTAGCCGTTCACCGCTCTTCCAGAACAGCCACGGCGACGATAAGCAGCGGTGTACTTAGTGGGAGTGCTGCTAGAGTGCGGCTGGCAATGTGGTGGTTTGCAACCAATAAAATAACATCTGAACCCGACTCTCCTTGTATAATTTGATTTTCAAGATATTAGAAGGCGAGCAAGTTCAAAAAAACTCCTAACATAGCCGTTCGTGACAGTGCCGCTTGATGATCGGCTATGATGGCTTTTAGGAGACGCAAGAAATTTCATCACCTTTACCTCGCATGACAACAAACTCTTCCGCATCTTCTTCCTCCACTTCAACCATTGCCATTTTGGGCTGTGGCTGGCTAGGGCTACCTCTGGCGCAAGCTCTCGTAGCTGATGGGTACACCGTAAATGGCTCCACCACTACGCCCGCGCAGCTGCTCACGCTCCGCGACGCCGGTATCCGGCCTTACCTGCTGCGCTTGGGTCCCGAGTTCAGCCAAACGGACGCCGACTCGCTGCACGCTATGCTACACGAAGCCGACGTGCTGATCCTGAACGTGCCACCCCGCGCTGCGGCAGCCGGCGCCTATCCGGCGCTGCTACGACCCGTGGGCGCCGCCGTAGCGGCGGCCGGTGTGCGCCACGTGCTGTTTGTAAGCTCGACGGGCGTGTACCCCGACGAGCCCCGCACGATGCGCGAAGCCGACGCCCTTTCCTCGCCCGATGCGTCTTCCGACTTGCTCCGGGCCGAAGGGCAATTCACCCCCCGGCGGGGGCAGTGGCTCACGACGGTTGTGCGCCTCGGCGGCCTGATTGGTCCCGAACGGCCTCCCGGCCGTTTTTTGGCAGGCCGGCACGAGTTGAAACAAGGCAGCGCGCCCGTTAACCTGATTCACCTCGACGACTGCGTGGGCTTGTTGCGTTACATCATTCAAGAGAAAGTATGGGGCTACACCTTCAACGCCTGTGCCGCCCATCACCCCACCCGCCGCGACTTTTACCCCACCGCGGCCGCTCATCTGGGCCTCGAAGCGCCTACCTTCAGCAACGAATCCACCAACGCCAGCGGTAAAACCATCGATACCACGCTGCTCCGCCAAACCACCGACTACCGCTTCCGCCACGACGATTTGATGGCTGCCCTGGAATACTGCTAGTACTGCATCCGCTCCAACTTATGCCCGTAAGCCACTAGCAACTCAGGCGCGACTTAGGTAATACCTCATTCATAAGACAAGAAGCGCATTCCTGTGGCACAAAGCTTGGGAGAACATTGTTTGAAGTTTGTGGGAGACCAGCTTGCGCCTGTGGCTCTAGCTAGTTGTTGCTCTCAACTAGCACTTACTGCACCAAGCCGGCATAGGCAAAAATCGATGCTACATCGGTTGTATCTTTATACTTGTGAAGGAAATGAACACTTCGGTAGCTGTATTAGGGGGTGGGGCGGCAGGCTTTTTCGGGGCCATTGCCTGTGCCGAGGCCAACCCTGACCTGACCGTTTACCTGATTGAAAAGACCAGCAAGCTGTTAAGCAAAGTGCGGATTTCCGGCGGCGGACGCTGCAACGTGACCCACGCCGCCGATACGCCAGCGCAGCTCGTGCTGCACTATCCGCGCGGTGCCAAGCAACTCAAAGAGCCGTTTCGGCAGTTTGATGCGCAAGCCACCATCCGCTGGTTCGAAAGCCGGGGCGTGCGCCTCAAAACCGAACCCGACGGCCGCATGTTTCCCGTCACTGATTCTTCGGAAACCGTTGCCCAATGCCTGCTTGATGCTGCCCGCAAAGCCGGGGTACGCATCCTCACTCAAACTGCGCCCTCAACGATTGAGCCGCTACCAGAGGGGGGATTTCAGTTGCAGCTCGTCGGGGCTCATGCCAGCACGATGACCGTTGAGAAGCTGCTGATTGCAACCGGTGGCGCCCCTAAGTCGGAGCAGTACGCTTGGTTGCGAGACTTGGGGCACACCATTCAAGAGCCCGTACCGAGCCTGTTTACGTTCAACGTACCCGAGTCGCCGTTGCGGGAGCTGCCCGGCGTGAGTGTGCCGCATGTGCGGGTGCGCGTGGCCGGCGAAAAGCTGGAATACGAAGGCCCGGTACTGGTGACGCATTGGGGCGTGAGTGGGCCGGCAGTGCTTAAGCTGTCGGCTTGGGGGGCCCGCCGCCTGCACGAGCTAGGCTACCAAAGCACGGCCCTTATCAACTGGATACCAGCGTATACTGAAGACTCGTTGCGGCACTATCTGCGCGAGTTTCGGGAGCAGCACGGCAAGAAAGTGGTGGCTTCTAATCCGCTCTTTGGACTGCCCCAACGCTTGTGGCGTACTCTCGCGGAGCAAGCCGGCGTTACCGACGAGGTGCGCTGGAACGAGTTACCGGCCAAACCCCAGAACCGACTCATCGAAGCGTTGCTTAATACGGCGCTTCCTGTCCGGGGCAAAACCACCTACAAAGACGAATTCGTGACTTGTGGGGGCGTGATGCTCGGCGAAATCAACATGAAAACCATGGAAAGTCGGCGGGTGCCCGGTCTGTACTTTGCCGGCGAAGTACTAGATATTGACGGCATCACCGGTGGCTTCAACTTCCAAGCCGCGTGGACCACTGGGTATTTGGCTGGCCGCGCTATGGGGGCGGTGAAAAGCCCGATCGTAATTTGAAATACTTGGATGGTTGGAATGCCGAGCCCGCTGTTTGACTAGGTATCCTCTTGCAACCCTACACTAGCTTTCGCAGTAAAGTAAGGCACAACCACCTTACCTAACATTACTTCTCATGGAAGCTAAAGCAACCCAAGCCGTCCTCAACGAACTACTCGAAACCCTGAAAGATGGCGAAAAAGGCTACTCCGAAGCCCTCACGGACGTAGAAGACCAAGACTTGAAAGAGGTGTTCAAGAAGTACGCCGTGCAGCGCGACGGTTACCTCACCGAGTTGGAAGACCAAATGCACCAACTCAACCTGAAGGCAGAAGAAGAAAGCTCTATCACTGGCACCATTCACCGCGCTTTCATCAACTTGAAAGCCGCTGTAACCAGCAAAAGCCGCGAAAGCATCCTTAACGAGTGTGAGCGTGGCGAGGATTACGCCGTGAAAGCCTATCAAACAGCTTTGAAAGCTGAGCTACCAGGCCAGCTCAAGACCATCATCGAAAAGCAATATCAAGGCATCCAGCAAGGTCACGACGAAATCAAAGCCCTGCGTGACGCTTCCAAATAGAACTGCATCTTTTCAGATTATTTCGGTTACAAGAAAAGAGCCACCTCAATGAGGTGGCTCTTTTCTTGTAACCGAAATAATCTAGCTTAAGCTGAGAGAGTTATTCGCCGGCGTTGTCGCGCTTGCCTTTGTAACCGCCACCGTAGCTGCTGCTACCGCCGCGGCTGCCGCCGTAGCTACCACCACCACGGTTGCCGCCGCCGTAGCTGCTACCGCCGCGGTTGCCACCGAAGCCGCCTTCACGGCTGCCATAGCTGCTACCGCCTTCACGGTTGCCTCCTTTGTAACCACCGCCATAGCTGCTGCCACCACGGTTGCCACCGAAGCCGCCTTCGCGACGCTCACCGCCACCGAACCCACCGGGGCCGCGACGAGCACGGTCGCCGA
>NZ_CAXTBM010000071.1:0-15257 GCF_964242765.1 uncultured Hymenobacter sp. | reverse complement strand
TCGCCGAAGTTGCCGCCTTCCTGCTGCGCGTCACCTTCTTGCCGCGGCGTTGCCACGTTGAAGGATACCGGCCGACCGTTGATGCTGGTGCGGCCGAGCTGGCTGACAATTTCTTCGGTGAATTCCGATGGTACCTCCACAAAGCTAAACTTGTCGTAGAGCGAGATGTCACCCACTTTCGCCGCCGTGAGAGCTGTGTTTTCAGCAATCAGGTCTACGATGTCGCGGGGATGAATCTGGTCTTTCTTGCCCATCGTGACAAAGAGGCGGGTGTAACCGGGACGGGCAGCGCCCTGCGTGCGGCTGGCGTCCAGGCTTTCCTGCGCGCGTTTGTCCTCTTTCATCGTCATCTTCAGCAAAGCAGCCGCCACGTCTAACGACGTGATGCCATCTTCCTGATCCTGGTCGAGCAGGCGCTGCACGCGGCTTACGTACTTATCGAGGTTGCCTTTGGTGATGACATCCTTGATAGAGTTGAGCATGAGCGTGGTTTTCACCTCCGACACATCCTCGAATGAAGGCACCCGCTCCTGCTTAATGGTAGCCTTGGTGAAGCGCATAATGTCGCGCAGCTTGTAGATGTCGCGGCCACTCACGAAAGTGAAGGCCTTGCCCAACTTGCCGGCGCGGCCCGTACGGCCGATGCGGTGCACGTAGTATTCTTCGTCGGCGGGCAGGTCGTAGTTCACTACCACTTCCACGTTCTCTACGTCGATGCCACGGGCAGCTACGTCGGTGGCTACCAGGATTTCTAGAGTGCCTTTGCGGAACTTGTCGAGCGTGTTCTGGCGCTGCTGCTGGCCCATGTCGCCGTGCAAGCCTTCGGCGAAATACCCTTTGGCCTGCAAGTCGCCCACAATTTCGTCAACCATACGCTTCGTGTTGGCGAAGACAATGCCCGACTTGATGTTATACATATCGATGAGGCGGGTCAGGACATCCTTCTTCTGGGGGCCGCGTACTTCGAAGTAGCTCTGCTCGATGTTGGTAACCGTCATTTCCTGATGGTTCACCTTCACGATCTGCGGATCTTTCTGGTAACGCTTAGTCATGTCCATGATCGGCTTGCTCATGGTAGCCGAAAAGAACACGGTCTGGCGCTCCTGTGGCATCTGCTTCAACACCGTCTCGATATCGTCGCGGAAGCCCATATCCAACATTTCGTCGGCCTCATCAAGGATGATCATCTTGCAATGCTCCAGCTTCAACGTACCACGCTCGATGTGGTCCATTACGCGGCCAGGAGTGCCAATTACAATTTGCACACCACGCTCTAGGGCGCGGAATTGCCGGTCGTAGGAGCTACCCCCGTAAATCGGCACAACGGCCAAGCCACGCTTGTATTTACCGAGCTTTTGAATTTCGCCGGAAACCTGCACGGCCAGCTCGCGGGTTGGGCACAGCACCAGGGCCTGCACCTCACGCGAATTGGTATCTACTTTCTCGATAGCGGGGATGGCAAAAGCCGCCGTTTTGCCAGTACCCGTCTGGGCCTGGCCGATAACGTCGCGGCCTTCGAGCAGCACGGGGATGGCCGCGGACTGAATCGGGGAGGCTTCTTCATAGCCTACTTCCGAAATAGCACGCTGCATTTCTTCTGAGAGCGAAAGCTCTTCAAATCTTACTTTTTCCATTTTTGTGTTTGATGGAGTGGAGACACTACGCTCTGAAAACAGCAAATTCAGCGACGCTCTTCTCCCACTCTCTCACAACGACAAGTGACGGAAGCAACGGACGGAAGACAAAGCCGGCCAACAATTTTTACTAGGCAGCTGTAAGCTGCGCGGAACGAGGCCGTTCTCAAATGCGGCTGCAAAGGTAGCGACTATTTAACGCAATAGCTATAGCACGGTTACTATTTCTATCTATAAAGCCTCATCATGTGGCGCCCAGTGAAACCAAGTCGAAGCACCTCGCGTGTTGAGACTGCCGTGCTCAAACCAGGTTACTGCTCTAAGGCAATACTACGACTTGGCTACGCCAGCATGACAAGGCTTTGTCAACAGCGACAGCAGTGAAAGTAGAACACAAAAAAAGCAGGCCCTTTGGAGCCTGCTTTTTAATCGTATCCGAAAGCGGATTGGACTAAGCCAATTTCACTTTTACGGCGTTCAGGCCTTTACGACCTTGAGCAATTTCGAACTGAACCTTGTCGTTGTCGCGGATTTCGTCGATCAACTCGGTAACGTGAACGAAGATGTCTTCGCCAGTCTCGTCCACTTTGATGAAACCAAAGCCTTTGGTCTCATTGAAAAATTTTACAGTTCCTGTCTGCATGGTACTTTTGTGATGGATGATTTTTAAGGAAAGCAGCACTCAACTCCGCTTTCCCTTCCTTACGAAAGTACTCAACTGGACTGTGTAAACCACTTTTTCTTAAGTTTTCCCAAAGATAGGAGAAGTTTCCAACTTCGTAGCGTCGACGTACAATATTATATCTCGATAGATGCGTACAGCCGAGGTTAAGGGGTGCGCGTTTCTGTGTTCCTTTGCCTGAACGCCTGCTACTTCACTCCGCTTCTATTCCTATGGAAACGCCTGCCTTCCGCTTCGCCCGCCTTATTACTGTACAGCCTCAGGATATTGACGAGCTGGACCACGCCAACAACGTGCAATACGTGCAATGGGTACAGGATACCGCCGCCGCGCACTGGCATACTGCCTACCCACCGGGCGAAGGCCACTCCTATATATGGGTGGTGCTGGAACACCTTATCCGCTACCACCACCCTGCCCTGCTCGGCGACGAGCTACGCTGCACCACCTGGATAGGCGACGTACGCGGCGCTCAAAGCCAGCGCTTCGTGCGCATCGAACGCGCCGCAGACAACAAGCTACTTTGCGAAGCCGAAACGCAATGGGTGCTGCTCGATCCGCAGACCAAGCGGCCAGCGCGGGTGACGCCAGATATGATAGAGCGGTTGTGGGGGGAAGTGTAGAGAATGCCACTTCACCATCGGATCATATTTATGAATTGGTCGAATTTTTCTTTGCCCGCGTCAGCAGGATATTGGCGCACGAACTCAGGTTTTTGATAAGGTTTGGCAAAATATTTAAACTCCCATTCCTGTCTATGTTGGTCGAACAACACATGTAACGTTTCTCTTTCCCACTCGATGTCAGGGTAGATACTTACGACCAGCCTATCTAGTGATGTGAAGGCATATAACTTTGTAGAAAGGGGCGACGATTTTATTTTTTGCACAAGGTCTAAAAGTGGGATAAGCCTCCAACCACGATTAATAAGCTCGGTATAACGGCCTTCGATAACTTCCCAGCCTACCGCTTTCGTAGTGGATGCATAATAACTCCCTCTTGCTTTAATCATCAGGCAATCTTGTAGGTGAGAAGTGAAAGTTACACAAGCCTAGCACGCCGTTGGGTGAAATGTTGATATTCTCGCTCATCGTTACTGGTTAGCTACCGCAATACCTGATATACCTTTTTCTAAAATGCCCGCCACCTTCCGCATCTACTCTTCTTCTGCCGGCTCTGGCAAGACCTACCAGCTTACTAAGGAATACCTGAAGCTAGCGTTGGGCGACGAAGACCCAGGGTATTTCAAACGGATACTCGCCATCACCTTCACCAACGATGCGGCGGGGGAAATGAAAGAACGCATTATTGGGGCGCTGAGGCGGTTTGCATACCCACAGGAAGGCGAGGCGGACACGCTGTTAGCGGAAGTGGCAGCGGAACTAGCTGACGAAGGCAAGATGCCCCGCTTTGCCGCCACCGACGAGGAACGGCAGCAGGAAGTGCGGCGGCGGGCCCAGACAACATTTCGGCTGGTACTGTACCACTACGCCGACTTTGCGGTGAGCACCATCGACTCGTTTGTGCAGCGCATCGTGACGGCATTCACGCGGGAGTTGGGCTTGCCGGCTTCTTTTGAGGTGGAGTTGGATACGGAAGCCGTGCTGCAAACGGCCGTAGCGGCGCTGCTGGAGAAAGTGAACCGCGACCCGAATTCCAAATTGCTGGCCCGTACGCTCAGCGAGTACGCCTTGAGCCGGGCCGAGGACGGCAAAAGCTGGAACAACCTAGCGGGCGAGCTGGTGGAATTCGGTGGGTTTCTCTTCAATGAGACTGTGCACGAGGCAGTGGCCCAGCTCCAGACACTCACCCTGCAAGATTTTCGGCGGCTGCACGAGACGTTGCGCAAACGACAGGAACAGATTGAGGCCGAGTTCCGGGCTATGGGCGAGCAAGCCACGGCGGCCCTGGCGGCGGCCAACGTAACGGAAACCGACCTGTACCAAGGCCGGAGCGGCATCTTTGGCTACGCCACGAAATGGGAAGAGCGTCTGCTACCCGAGAAAGAGGCCAACAGCTATGTGCGTGCCACCGTGGAGCAAGACAAGTGGTACAGCGGCAAAGTAAAAACCGAGGCGGACCGCCAGCGCGTGGACGGCGCCAAAGTGGCGCTGCTAACAGCTTATGAGCAGTTTGAGCGACTGCGCACCACAGTGCTTCCTGATTATTTGCTGCTAGCAGCCATGCAGCCTTACCTGTTTCACGCCTCACTGCTTAGTGAGCTAAACAAGATTGTAGATCAGGTGAGCCGGGAGCGGAACATTGTGTTGATCAGCGAGTTCAACCGCCGCATTGCCAGCATTGTGCTCACCGAGCCGGTGCCGTTCTTATACGAGCGGCTAGGCGAGCGGTACAACCACTTGCTGATCGACGAATTTCAGGACACGTCGGTGCTGCAATGGAACAACCTGCTGCCGCTGGTGGAAAATGCTGTGGCTACCGACAACCTTAGCTTAGCCGTAGGCGACGCCAAGCAGGCCATTTACCGCTGGCGGGGCGGGGAGATGGAACAAATTCTGCGCCTGCACCAAGGCCAGACCGAAGCGTTGGTGAACCGCGCCAACAACCCCGAAATGCAGAACTTGCTGCGCGAACGGTACGTCACCCTCGACCAAACCCTAGAGCCGGCCTCGCTGAACGTGAATTACCGGTCGGCAGCGGAAATTGTGGGGTTCAACAACGACTTTTTCAGCCACATCCGGCAGATGCACGCGGCGTTTCCGTTGGTGCAGGACTTGTTTGGTGAAGAGTTTCAGCAGACCGTGCCTCAGTCGGTGGGCCAGGAGCCGATGCACTTGCCAGCAACCACCCCTACCGAGCAAGACAAGGAAGAAATCGACTTCAGTTCGCCGGGTTCTAGTCTTGACTACATTCTCTCCACTCCTTCCGATTTCGAGAACCCGCAAGCGCCTCGCCCTTCTCCTGCAAAGCAGAAAAGGAAGTTAGTTGCAGAGGCAACCGGCCACGTGGAAATCCTTTTCACGCAAGACGATGCGCCGGCCCAACTTTATGATGCCGACTACCGCGCCTATAAGGACGAGCCGCTACCAGGCTACCCCAGCGGGGCCAGCCTCGACTACGACGAAAGTACGCTCTACCTGACGCTGGCGTTGGTGGAGCAAGCCTTGCGCGACGGGTTTCATCTGCGCGATATTGCCGTGCTTAGTCGGCGGCGGCGGGGCAGTCGGTTGGTGGCTAAGTTCTTGAAGGAGCGCGGCTACGACATTATTTCCGCCGATTCGCTGTCGTTGGAGTTTGCCGAGGTGGTGAATTTGCTGGTGGCTGTTTTCCGGGTGTTCAACCAGCCCGCCGACACGCTGGCGCGCGCCGAGGCGCTGCTCCTGCTCGATAAAGTGGTGCAACGGGTGTCCCCCACTCCGGATCGGGCTCGGCACATTGCTACGCTGGCTAACGCCGAGCACGCCGCTGATTTTTACGAGGAATTCCGGACGCTAGGCTACGACTTGCGAGAGCAGGAAACCGGCAACCTGGGGCTCTATGAGCTGACGGAGCGACTAATTGGCTTGTTTGGCTTGCTGGGCCGCAACGGCGAAAGTGAATACTTGTTCCGCTTCCTGGACTTGACCCTCGAATACAGCTTGCGCTTCGGCAACAATCTCAACAACTTCCTGGCTTACTGGGACCAGCGCAAGAGCGCGCTCAGCATCAATGCCCCCGCCGGGCGCGACGCCATTACCATTACTACGGTGCACAAAGCCAAGGGCTTAGCCTACGGCGTGGTGATTGTACCCTTTGCCGATTGGAGTTTGGAGCCGTTTCGGGCCACATTGCTGTGGGGCCGCTTATCGGAGGAAGTTAAGCCGGTGGCTGAGATGCCCGCGGTGGCGGTGGTACCCCTTACCAAGGCGCTTACGCGCACGGCCCTGGCCAACCAGTACACGGAGGAGCGCGAAAAGACGTTTCTAGAGGGCCTGAACATGCTGTATGTGGCTTTTACCCGGCCCCGCCACCGCCTCTACATCATCACCAAACGCACCGAAACGGGCCGCAAAACCAACACTACGGACACCGATACGTCTTCTGAAGTGGCGGGTAATCCGGCCCGCAATGTGGCCGAGCTGCTCTATAACTATCTGCGACACCAAAACCGTTGGCAGGACGAGCAGATATCGTTCGTACTCTCGGAAGGCAGCTTTGCCCCGCCAGCAAGCAACCGCGGCCCGGAAAAAACCAACAACTTTCTCTTATCGAACCTGGAAACGGCTCCCTGGGAAGAGCGGCTACGGCTGCGACGGCACGCCACTACCGTTTTCGACTTCGATGAGCAGGAGCGGCTAGGCGAGTGGAACCGGAAGTTGCACTATGGGTTGCGACGCCTGATACTAGCCACTGATGTGGAGCGCGTAGCGCGGCAGTTGGTGGCCGAAGGTCTCATTAGCAGTAAAGAGCGGCCGGCCCTCGAAGACCGCCTCCGTAAAGTGGTGGAACACCCGCAATTAGCCCATTACTTCGGCACGCAGGTATCGGTGGAAACAGAGCGCGAAATTCTGGTGGGTGGCGTGAAGCGGCGCGACTACAAACCCGACCGGGTGGTATTTGGAGCAACGGCCTTGGCTACCGGCCGGGCCGGCACCCGCGTAACCTTAGTCGATTTCAAGGTGCCGCCGCCGCAACCTTATCATCGTCGGCCGTTGCAGCAATACGCGCAGTTATTCCGCCAACTCGGCTACGAGCAAGTGGAGTGCGTGCTATACTATTTCGGTACCGAGGAAGTGGATGTGTTTTAATTGATCGAGCTAAAAAGACAATATTATTAGCAACCTTAAAGCAGTTGACTAGTATATTTAGCACAACAAATGCAAGGTTATCTGCATTTGTTGTTTTCGTCTGATCTAACCGTATTAAGTATGGCCGCTATTTCTGCTCGCAAGCCCGCACTAGCCTTCATTTTTATTACGCTGCTCCTTGATGTTATTGGCTTCGGCATCATTATTCCGGTGCTACCCAAGCTGATTACCCACCTCACGGGCGAACCGCTTAGCGCCGCCGCGCGCTACGGGGGCTGGATGGGTTTTGCGTTTGCGGGCATGCAGTTCCTGTTTTCCCCGGTGCTCGGCAACCTCTCCGACCGGTTCGGGCGGCGGCCCGTGCTGCTGTTTGCGCTGTTCGGCTTCGGCCTCGATTACCTGTTTCTGGCGTTTGCGCCGAGCATAGCGTGGCTGTTTGTTGGGCGCATTATTGCCGGCATCACCGGGGCCAGCTTCACTACCGCCACGGCTTATATTGCCGATATCAGCACGCCCGAAAATCGGGCCCAGAATTTTGGCATGATTGGGGCCGCGTTTGGGTTGGGCTTCATCATTGGGCCGGTGATTGGGGGCACGCTCGGGCAGTTTGGGCCAAACGTGCCGTTTTTGGTTGCTGCGGGCCTAACCCTGCTCAACTGGATGTACGGCTTTTTTGTGTTGCCGGAATCATTGGCCAAGGAAAACCGCCGACCTTTCGAATTGCGGCGCGCCAATCCTATTGGCTCGTTGAAGCTGCTACGCCGCTACCCCGTGATTCTGGGCTTAGTTGGCTCCTTGACACTGGTTTACGTAGCGGCGCATGCCACGCAGAGCACGTGGTCGTACTACACGATGTACAAATTCCACTGGAATGAGGCGTGGGTAGGCTATTCGCTGGGCGCGGTTGGGCTACTGACGGCGCTGGTGCAAGGCGTCTTGATTCGTTACCTCAACCCGAAGCTAGGCGCGACCCGGTCGGTGGTGGTGGGGCTGGGCTTCTACGCGGTAGGATTCCTGCTATTTGCGTTTGCCCCATCGGGCTGGTTTATGTTTGCTTTCTTGGTGCCCTACTGCCTTGGCGGCATTGCCGGACCCGCGTTGCAGGGCATTATGTCGGGGCAGGTTCCCCCGACCGAACAGGGAGAGTTGCAGGGGGCACTTGCCAGCTTGGTTAGCCTCACCGCCATTGTAGGGCCGCCCCTGATGACCAATTTGTTTTCGTTTTTCACTGGTTCCCAGGCGCCGGTGCATTTTCCGGGCGCGGCATTTCTTACTGGCGCGGTGCTCACCGTCGGGAGTTTGCTACTGGCTATGCGTTCCTTGAGTGGCTATGAAGCTCCAACGGCAGCGGCTGCCACCGAGTAGCTCTCGTTCTGAAACCGGTTTCGACTACAGCAACTAGGGTTTAGGCTGTAGCGTACGAAGGTTGCCCCTTGCCCGCCAAGGAACTACGCTATTGCAGCAACCCGGCTTCAATTCTTTGTTTACAAATTATTATCTCTTTATCTCTTGACAAGAGCTGGTACAGCGCTGTTTCATGCAAGTTAAACAATAGGTTACGCCTAAACCTCACGCTATAGCCAAGTCTAATACGGCCCCACGCATCTTTTTAGCTGGACTGGTAGTATTTCCTATATGGACGCCAACTTGACTTTACTGGTGAACGGGAAACAGCATACGTTGCGCGTTGACCCGGCTACGCCCCTGCTCTATGTGCTGCGCAACGACTTAAGCCTGAACGGACCCAAGTTTGGCTGCGGCCTACAGCAGTGCGGGGCCTGCATGGTGCTACTCGATGATATTGCGTGGCCTAGTTGTCAACTGCCTGTCCATCAGGTAACCGGCGGCGTTGCCATTACCACCCTCGAAGGCCTAGCCCAACCAGACGGTACGCTGCACCCGGTGCAGGCCGCTTTTGTACAAGAACAGGCGGCGCAATGCGGCTATTGCCTCAACGGCATGGTTATTTCGGCGGTGTCGTTGCTGCGGCAATATCCTAAGCCCGATGAAGCAGCTATTCGCAACGGGCTATTTCGGGTGCTGTGCCGGTGCAGCGTGCAGGCCCGCGCCATCCGGGCCGTGCAACGGGCCGCCGGGGTGTAACGCTTTAGTTGTTGACGGAAGCACACAACAGCTCTGCAACACTATATAGCTACTAATCAAGTCGTTCGACACCAGCAACGAATTACCACGCACGAGTTTAGCGTTACCTAGTCCTATGTCTCACTCCACTCCTACCGCCTCGCGCCGCGATTTTCTGAAGGGTGCGGGCTGCCTAACTATTGGGTTTGTCTTATTCGGGGCCAACTCACTGGCCGCTGAGGAGCCAAAAGGCCCCGAGTTACCCGGCAGCTTGCAAGACAACCCGCGCATCAATGCGTGGCTGGAAGTGCTGGCCGATGGCCGGGTACGGGTACTGACCGGTAAAATTGAAATCGGGCAGGGCATCCGAACTGCCGTAGCGCAGATAGCGGCCGAGGAGCTGGATATGCCGCTGGAGCGAGTGGAAGTGGCACTAGCCGAAACGGGCCGCACCCCCGACGAGCGCTACACCGCCGGTAGTGCCTCCATCGAGCAAAGTGCCATGTCGGTGCGTTACGCGGCGGCGGCGGCTCGGCAGAAGCTGCTGGTATTGGCGGCCGCCCAGTTTAAAGTCATGCCGAGCCAGTTGGCGCTTCGCAACGGCGGCGTGCGCACCACTGATGGCCGCCAACTCAGCTTTGCGCAACTACTTGGCGGGCAGCAGCTCCAAGACGAAGTACGGCTCCCTATCCGCCTCAAACCCAAGGCCGACTACCGCTACGTGGGCCGTCCCATCCTCCGCGACGACATAGAGCGGATGGTCCGCGCCGAAACCTATTATGTACAGGACTTACGGTTTCCGGGCATGCTGCACGCCCGCATCCTGCGCCCGCCCACCTACGAGGCCAAGCTGGAAAGCTTCGACACCAAAGAGTTGAAAAAAGTTGTGCCCGGCGTGTTGCAAGTGGTGATAGACGGCAGCTTTGTGGGCGTGCTGGCCGAGCGCGAATACGACGCCAAGCTAGCGCAGGACTTCGGACTGCTGCACGCGCGTTGGTCGGGAGGCCGAGTTTTACCCGCTGGGCAGCCCCTAGCGGAGCACCTGCGCCAGCTACCGGCCATCAACAAGCGCACTACCAATAAAGGCCACTTCAGCGGAACTGCTGGGGCCACGTTGCGCGCCAGCTATTTCAAGCCCTACCTCATGCACGGTTCCATTGGGCCAAGCTGTGCCGTGGCACTGTTCGAGCAAGGCAGTCTGCACGTCTGGACCCACAGTCAGGGGGTGTACCCGCTGCGCGATTCGCTGGCTAAGCTCTTGCAACTGAGTTCGGAGAACGTCCACGTGAAAGGCGTGCCGGGTTCGGGCTGCTACGGCCACAACGGCGCCGATGATGTGGCGGCCGACGCGGCGCTCCTGGCCCGCGCCGTACCTGGCCGCCACGTACGGGTGCAGTGGAGCCGGGAAGACGAACACGCCTGGGAACCCTACGGCAGCGCTATGCTGCTGGACCTGGAAGCTCGCCTCGACGCCAAAACTGGCCGCATCACGCACTGGAAGCACGAGCTGTGGTCGGATACGCACAGCACCCGGCCCGGCGGCTCGCCCGAAAAGCTGCTGGCGGCGCAGTATCTCGCCCAACCATTCCTGCCCAAGCCCGAGGACGATGTAAGCGGCGGCATCTACCGCAACTCCGAACCCTACTACGATTTCCCGGCCGTGCGCGTGGACACGCATTACGTGCAAGGCCCTCTGCGGGTGTCGGCGCTGCGCAGCCTCGGCGCTTTCGGCAACGTATTCGCCCTCGAATCTTTTATGGAAGAGTTGGCAGTAGAAGCCGGTCAGGACCCGTACGAGTTTCGCCTGCGCCACCTGAAAGACGAGCGGGCCAAAGCCGTGCTCCGCAAAGTGCGGGATATGGTGCAAAATGAAAAGTTAGCCCCGCGCGAGGGGCTTGGCGTGGCCTTCGCCCGGTATAAGAACCAAGCGGCCTATTGCGCCGTGGTAGCTAAAGTAACGGTAGCTCCTGAAGCCGACGGCTCCACGATTCGGGTTCCGAAAATCTGGAGCGTTATTGATGCCGGCGAAGTCATCAACCCTGATGGCTTGAAAAACCAAACCGAAGGCGGCCTCATCCAAGCTGCCAGCTGGACGCTCAACGAGGAAGTGCACTTCAACGCCCACCAAGTCACGACGCGGCAGTGGGAGCAGTACCCCATCTTCCGCTTCGATGAAGTGCCCCTGGTGGAAGTGGCCGTGTTGGACCGCCCCACCGAGCCGCCTCTAGGTGCTGGCGAAGCCGCTCAAGGTCCCACCGCCGCCGCCATTGCCAATGCCGTATTTCGCGCCTGCGGCAAGCGTATCCGGCAGCTCCCGATACGACCGGAGAAGCTACTGGCCTAGAAGGCGCTACAAAAACAAGAACGGAGCCGCTATACTTTGGCTAGCGCCTCTGCATGACGGCTCTGTTCTTGTAGTGTTTTCTCGAACAACGTAGAGACGCGACACTTCGCGTCTTGGTGTTGCTGACGTTGTTTAGATTGTGCCACTGGATCTGTTCAACGCCCAGACGCGAAGTGTCGCATCTTTACAGCTATTACTCTTTGCTCAGCAGCTTTTTTATACCCTTCACAGCTTCCGGCACGGCCAGCGCCAACGAGGCAACGGATGCTACCGTGGCTACCTGGCAGTAAAAGCACAGCGCCTTGTTTTCCTGCCACTCTTCCTGGCCTAGTTTCACTGTGGTTAGCGTGTCGAATAGGGTTTTGAGGCCCATGGCTACCGGCAGGACGGGTTGCTGGGAGGCGCGGTGTAGGCCGCCAGCGCCGGCCAAACAAGCAGTGAGGCCATAGGTGACCATCATGGGCAGCGCATCGGGAGTGTCGAGGCGCTTGTAGGCGTAGTCGGAGGCGTCTACTTTATCGGAATCAAAAGGGCCGACGGGTGGGTCGGGCAGGTGCTTGATGATGCCGGTTTGATAGAGGCTTACAATTTGGCCCGCGGCCACCCCAAGAATGGAAAGGCCGATTATCCAGCGGCGGCGGGTGAGGTCGGCGCTTTGGCCGTTGCGGAGTTGATAGCTAAGTTCGGTAGGATTCATGAAGGCCAGTTTTGCAGTGGAGGACTGCAAAAGGGTACGACAACGGCCAGGGTTGAGTTAGCGAGGAGCTTCCAGAATTCTTCACCGTACAACTTCTTTCTCTCGTTGGCAGCATTTCAAACAGGCATTCAAGTGCCATTCGGAGTTTTGTTAGCTGTTGCCAACTATTTACCAAGGTTTCCAGGTTTCCACTGAACTACCGCAAAGTATCTTTACTCCCAATGAATCAGCCTCTCCTTTCTGCCCCTACTGCCGCTGCTACCACTGCCACCAACTCTTTCCTCTCGCAGGCTGCCCACGATTTAGTGAGCCGCTACTCGCCCGAGGAGCTGTCGGATTTGGTGGTCGTGGTGCCCACGCGGCGGGCGGTGGTGTATCTGAAGAACGAGTTGGCCATGGCGACCAGCGCGGGTGAGGCCCTGTGGAGCCCCCGCGTGGCGGCCATGGAAGACTACATGGTGGAGCTGGCCGGCGTGCAGGTGGAAGAACCCATTGCCCTGCAACTGCTGCTCTTCGACATTCTCAAAGGCATCGACAAAGACCTGGATTTCGACCGGTTCGTGGGTTGGTCGGGGCTGCTGCTCCAGGATTTCTCTAACCTCGACCAGAACCTGGCGCCCGCCAACAAGGTGTTTGAATACCTGTCGCAGGCCAAGGCGTTGGAGCGGTGGGAACTAAGTGAAGCCCCGTCGCCGCAGTCGATAACGGGGGCGTATTTCAAGTTCTGGGACGACCTCACGAAAGTGTACTACCGCCTGCGTCGCCGGATGCTGGAGCAGCGCGTCGCCTACCCCGGCCTGGCCTACCGCTTGGCGTCGGAACGCATGACGGACCAGGTAAAGAACGGCGCGACGCCTGCTAAGCACATCTTTTTGGGTCTCGGCTACCTCTCGAAAGCGGAGTTTGCGCTGATTGATGTACTGCACCGCGCGGGCCGGGCCGAAGTGCGCTTCGACGCCGACCTGTTCTACCTCGACTTCGATTCGCCGAACCGCGCTGGGCAGCACTTGAAAAACTACCTGAAACGCTGGGCCCCGCCCGCTTTCGGCGACTTTGGTGCTCCCACCGACTTGCTGCGCACCCTACCGCGGCACGTACGCTTCGTGGGCGTGGCCAATGCCAGCATGCAAGGCAAAGTGGCCGGCCAGCTCCTGGCCGAAGCCCGCTCGCAGTTCCCTAACAGCACCGTAGCCGTGGTGCTGCCCGACGAAACCCTGCTGCTGCCCGTGCTGCACGGCCTGCCGCCCGAGGCCGTGCCCGACTACAACGTGACCATGGGCCTCAGCTTCCAGAGTACGCCCCTGTTCAACCTCGTGGACTTGTTGTTCGAAGTGCACCTGACGGGCATCCGAGAAGGCACCGCCGAAACCGGCTACGGCGTGCCGCGCTACCACCACTTAGCCGTGAACAAGTTGCTGAGCCACCCGTTTTTGCGGCGCTACCAGCAGTGGCTCGACCGGCAGCCCGACACGAAATACCACGGCTTGCTCGACGGGGTGTGCCGCGAAATTGTGAAGCGCAACGCCGTGCTGCTGCCCGCTACCGAGCTACTGGAAATCGGCAAACACCATCCGCTTATCGAGGCGCTGTTCAAGACCTGGGACACCTGCGACGATATTATTGCGGCCTGCTACACGCTGATTGACTTGCTGAAACAAGTGTACACCGAGCAGCACTCGGCCATCGAAGCCGAGTACTTGTATCTGTTTTACACCTTGGTCAAGCGGTTGGATTCGGTATTCGACTGCCGGGAACAGCGGCTGTCGGTGCGCTCGTTCCGGCGGTTTCTCTACGAGCAGATGGCCCGCACCCGCCTGCCTTTTTCGGGCGAGCCGATTGCCGATGTGCAAGTAATGGGCTTGCTGGAAACCCGCGCCCTCGACTTCGACCACATCATTCTGCTGAGCTGCAACGAGAACGTGCTGCCGGCCCCCAAGCGCCACACGTCGCTCTTCCCCTACGACGTGCTGACCGAGTTCCGCATGCCCACCTACGCCGACCACGAGGCCGCCACCTCCTATCAGTTCTGGCGCCTGCTTCAGCGCACGCGCCGCGTGGACCTAGTGCACGTACTGCCCGGTGCCGAAGGCACGCGCACCGGCGAGCGGAGCCGGTTCTTACTGCAAGTAGCCAACGACTTACTGCCGCAGAATCCGAGTATGGTATTGGAGGACCTGACGGCGCAGGTGGCAGTTCTGAAGGGGCCTCACCCCCCGGCCCCCTCTCCTATGGGAGAGGGGGAGCTAGACGTCACACCTACAGTTCCACCTGAGGTCGTTGGGATTTATGATGATGGGACGCTGCACTGGACTACGGCGGACCCAAAAGCCTATCAGAAAACAAAGGGGTATGGGCGGACCATGCGTAAGGATCCCACAGCGGCAGAAGATGCACTGTGGCAGGCTTTGCGTGGCCGTAAATTAGCGGGCAAACCTAAATTCCGGCGTCAACATCATATCGGCCAGTTTATAGTTGATTTTGTGAGTCTGGATGCATGGTTAGTGATTGAGGTGGACGGCGAAATCCATAATCAGCAAGAGCAGGCAGAATACGATGCCGGACGGACATATGAGTTGCACAACAAAGGCTTTCAGCTGTTACGCTTCAGCAACGAGGAAGTGCTGAACCAGTTGCCAGCGGTACTGGAAAGAATAGAAGCTGTGCTAGAAAGCAAAACTGCACCTACCAATCAAGCTCACGGTTCCTTATCTCAACCTAATCTACAATCCCCAAATAGTACCCGAGCCGCCGTGGCTCCCCCCTCTCCCCTAGGAGAGGGGGGCCGGGGGGGTGAGGCCTTACCAGAACGGACTATCACCAACGACTTGGTTCTGGAAAAGGACCTGGGTATGCTGGCTGCGCTGCGTGAGGTGCTGATAAAAGGACTCTCCCCGACCGGCCTCAATGAATACCTGAACTGCTCCCTGAAATTCTATTTCAACCGCATTGCTCGTTTCCGGGAGGCCGAGGAAGTGGAAGAAGCCCTCGGGGTTGATGGCTTCGGAACAATAGTGCACGAGGTATTAGAGGAGTTATTAGCCCCGTTTCAGCGCAGTGGCAAGCCCCTGAC
>NZ_CAXTBM010000070.1:0-26424 GCF_964242765.1 uncultured Hymenobacter sp. | reverse complement strand
TGCCCATTGTAGTTAAATCGAAGCCCGCGCCGGTTGCAGTCAGAGCCAGCGCATTTGGGGCGGCATCGGTGCCGAGCAGTGTCGCGGTGTAGGACTGGCCCAGCACCACCCGCACCACGGCCGGAGTTGTTTCAGGGATTGGCTCGGGTGGAAACGAGGTGGTGAGTACCGGCGTAGTGCGGGACGGTGGAGCGGCCATAAAGGCCACCCGTATCGTGTCGCGTTTAGGCAGCGCGCAGCCGTTGTCGGCCACCACTACATCGAGCAGGTACACTTTGCCCTGCGTGTCGGCGCAGGCCGGAAAGCAAAGCGTGGCCGTAAGCGTATCGGGCTGGCCGCTAACGCCTACTGTGCTGCTGGTGTTGGTGGTAAAGCTCGGGGCCGTGGCCGCATCCGTGAAATTGACCGGCCGGGCCGTGAGCGTGAGCGTCGAGCTGGGGTCGGGGTCAGAATAGCGGATGGTCAGGCAGCGCGGTTCGCCCGGCAGTAGGCGCACCGTGTCGCGACCCGCTTGGTAGCGGCGGCCACTGGCTTGCACGGTTACGGCGGGCGGATTATTCTGCGGGCAGCCGAGTACGTAGAGTTGAAAGTCACGCCGGGTTTCGCCGATTTTTACGCCCTTGCGGTACTCAGCGCAGCGTACCCCGAACACAAACAGTCCCACCCGGCTGGGCCGTACGGTGAGTTTGCCGGTGCGCGCGTCAATGCCCAAGGCGGGTGCGCCCGGTATCTGGTTGGCGGCACTCAGCCCAGCAACCCAAGTTACGGGCACATATGGCGCTGCGGCCGGGGCGGGCGTATTGTTGAGCGCCGTTGAATGGCCGTTGAGCGGCGTTACCATGTCGTAGACCAGCGAGTCGCCATCGGGGTCCTGGCCGCCGAAGTCAAAGTAAAACAGGTTGCCTAAGCAAGCATAGTCGCCCAGAGCCGGGAAGATGCGGGGCGTCGAGTCGATAAAGGCCGCGCCGTTGCGCACGACGGCTGGGAACTCCAGGTAGAAGGTCTGGCCGGCGTTGGCCGCGTTCTGAATGTTGCTGATGCCGTTGTTGCGGCAGCACCGCTCCACGGCAGCATAGTAGCCATTAACGCTGGTGTAAGTGGTTGCGTCGAGCAGTAAATCTCTGCTATACACCAGCTTGCGCGTACTCAGGTTGCCTTGGGCGCAGGCCGGGTTGGTGTAGCTGACAAACGTGTTGCTGGTGAGCGGCAGCACCACACTCGTGAGTTGCCGACTCGTCGCCTTGTCGAAAATGCCAGCCGTTAGCGCCTGGTCGAGCGCCCCCGGGTTCCCATTGATGGCGTCGAAGTACAAGGTCAGCGTTAGGGTGTAGGTGTTGCCACTGCGGTGCAGCAAGTCTAGCTCCCCGCCCACAATGTGCGTAGCCCAGGCCGGCCCCGCCAGCAGCACGAGCAGCAAACTGCCCAGAACCGCCGGCATCCAGCGCCAATAACAGGAATAGAGAAATCTCATGGAAAGCAACAACTCGTATACTATTAACAATCAAGGCTGCTCACGATGCGCCTTACTGCTGGCATTTCCGGGGCGCCCCCATCTGCGGGCGAGGCCAACCCGCTAAGTGCCGGGTGATTTCGAGCGCGCTAAGCGGGACTAGGCTCGGCCCCAGGGCAGCTTGCTCACGTTCGGGCTTCCACTCCTGACTAGCTAGCAATTCCTCGTAGAGGACATTCAACTGATTTAGAATGTCTCTTTGGTTCCGGGTGTTGATGTTCAAGCCCCGCTGGACAAGGCTCTGGCGCTCGGACCGGTTGAGCACGTGATGCTGCGGCTTGTGGTAAGGCTGCTACCCGGCGCGAACACGAAATCTGTTGCCCGATAGGCAACCCCTTGGGCCAGCCGGCACACAACTGCCCGGCGGCGCAACCGCCAGCCGCTGTCTTGGCTCGTCAGCCCACGTTCGAAAAAAGGAGCGATGCTCATACATAAAGAATTTTGTAATCAGTTAACCCCATAACTACTGCGTCTGCAATCCAGACTGTGCGCCGTCTCACAGGCGGTTTAGAAGTAAGATGCATGAACGGAGTCCTCCCCCCTGCGCCGCCGATTTTTATTTTTTATAGTCACCCGTATTTTTGGTAAAGCACTGCTATTCACAGTGTAGATAATTATTTGCTGGCTTCTTAGGTGTTGCCGCCCGCAGGCAGGCACTGGCCACACTAGCAAGCGTGGTGTAACCAGTAGCGGTTAGGGGGTTGAGAAAGGCAATGATGGCTTATGGGTTCGTCAAGCGGGCGGGAACCAAGAGGCCCGCGCTAACTGGTAGGCATGTGTGGGCTGACGGCGGGCCGGGCGCTGTGGCCGGAGTTGTAGGAATCAAGGGCGGCTTGCAGGGTGGGTAGCGTGTTGCTGTGCTTATAGAGAGCCGTTAGGGGCACGTTGCACGAACTGGGCGTGCGGAAAGCTGTTGTTGGTCCCGCGTTGGGGTTGGCCTTCCTCGCGCTGTCGGCTAGTGAGCACGTGCAGCTGATAGTTGCTGAGCGTGAGGCCGCTGTGGCATGTGGTGCAGCGCTTAGAAGTGCTTCGCGCAGGGCTAGCGGCCGGCACAGGTTGACTTCTTATAGAAAAGCGTTTCCCGCCGTAGGCAGAAAACGCTTTTTGCTTGCCCAGTAAGAGCCCGATAGTGTAATGCTACCTGAACCTGCGGCATCATAGCGGGCCGATGAGTTGTACACCGAATTGCCCTCTGCTGAGAGTGGAAACAGGCTGTTTCTATTCTCAACAGAGGGCAATAGGAGGCAGGCAACTTAATAGTAAACCCACTTTGCAGGACGAGGCCCCATGTACTTGTTAGGGTCCCTTTGTGCCCATCATCTGGACAGCGGATTCACTTATTCCTCTTCGCCAGTCGGCACATCAGGGCCAGTGGGCAGATTGAGCAGGGGTCCAAATAGCAGCGCATTGGTGAAAAGGCGGTCCGTGCCATGCCAGTAGTGCCGGAAGTTCGGGTCGTCGGCGAAGAGGATAACTCGGCCGCTTCCAGACTTGCTGACCACCACGGCGGCCGAGTTGCTGATCTGCCGCAGGTTGTTGCGCGACACGTAGCCGCTCACCAGAGGCGCGGGCGCATATTGGGCTACCGTAGCGTAAGGGTTGCGGCTGGGCCGCAAGAAGGTGGTGCCGTTGCGGAACACGAATAGCCGTCGGCTGGTCAGTCCGAAGCCGATGGGGTTAGTAGGGTCCACGCTGGCTTGGTAGATAGAGCCCGCAATAGCGCGGGTGCCCTCTTGCTCTTGTTCCACGAAATCAACCCGCTTGGCAAAGGGCAGTTCGCTTTTCTTGGGCCGCTGGGTGGCTTTGGGGGCGGGCGGCGTGGCTTCGGCCATTGCCACGGCAAAAGCAGTGGTGTCGGCCCAGCCGCCGTTGACCGGAATCAACAGTTTCTCTTTCACAATGCCTTGCTTGATAGCCCACTCCGAGGCGTTTTTCAGGGTGATAAGCGTACCGCCATCCGTCACCCAACGCCGGATTTTGTCGACGGCCACTTTGTCGAGGGTAGCGTAGCTGCCGCCTACCAGCACCAAGGCAGTGTAGCGGGCGAGCGAGGCCCGGCCCACGTTGCTAAGCTCCACGCGGCTCAGCGGCAACCCAAGGTGCTGACTGGCCACAAACCAGGCCTCGCCCACTTCGGCTACGTTGGTGCCCGCGCCCACCAGCAAGGCTGCTTTAACTTCAGGCACGGTGCGTACGTTGTTGGAACCCAGGTCGATGCCGCCCACGCTGAAACCGGTGCTAACGCCGGTGAACGTAACCTGGGCTTGCCGGCTCACCCGGCTCACAATCTGAAACACCGAATCGGCGGGTAGCTTCTGCGTTGCCACCGGTACCACCAAGGAGCCATACCCGAAGTCTACGGGCTGGGCGGTAGTGCCGGCCCGAAAGGGCTTAAACGCCGTTTTCACCGCCAGCCCAGCCTTTTGCAAGGCCACTAAGGCCTTCGGAGCGTTGTAATCCGACCACGGTAGCAAATAGGCGTAGCTGCTGGCCCCGCCATTGACGGTGCCGCTTAGAGGTTTTATGGCCACTACCGGTGCGCCCTGCACCAAGCTGGTGTTTTTCTGCTTGGCCAGCGGCAGCCCGTAGGCATGAGCCTGGCTCCAACCGGTTACGTCGTAGAATACGCTGTCGTGGAAGGCAGTTACCTCTTCAAACAAGGAGTGAATAATGCGGTACTGGGGTTGGGTAGTGGGCACTACGTAAGCTTTGCCTTGCTCGAACGTCTGCTTGTCGAGCGTGACGGTCTTGCCTAGCTCGTGCACCCGGATCTTGTGTTGGAGCAGCAGTTCCAGAAAACGGTTGGTGAGCGTCGGGTCTTGGGCGCTGCCAAACACGTAGGCTTTGGTCGGAAACTTGTTGGCCGCCGTCAGGGCCGAGCTGAAGAACTCGCGCTGGTGGCGCAAATACAGTTCCCGCTCTTCCACCGCCCCGCGTACGGTCGCCAGCCCGGTAGCCACGTGGTTGCGGATGGTGACGGGAAACTTCACGACGCCGTTGCCGCCTTCCTGCGCCAACCCGCGGGAGCTGCCCACCTCGAACGTGGCGCCCACGCCGCCCTGAAAATCCGGGTAAGTGGAGCCGTAGATGGGCGACAGGTTGTCGAATTGCTCTTTGGTCCAGTACAGAGCGCCGAGCTGATCAAGCGCCTGGGCGTGGTACTTGGCCAGGTGCACGTTCAGCACCTCGTAGGTGGCCCGCGGAATCAGGTCGTTTTCGGTGCTCAGCGGCTTGGTGGGCTCGAAGTAGTAGGTGCTGCTGGTGCCCATCTCGTGAAAGTCGATCATCACGTTGGGATACCACTCGTGGAAGAAGGCCATCCGGGCCCGGCTCTCGGGCTGCGTCAGGGCCAGCCAGTCGCGGTTGAGGTCGGTGTAGAAGTGGTTGGTGCGGCCGTTGGGCCAGGCTTCGGTGTGCTCCCGGTCGAGCGGGTCGGTTACCGGGGGCCACGACTTGTTTTGGTCGAACCAGTGCGAGGCCCGGTCGCGCCCGTCGGGGTTTTCCAGCGGGTCGAGGGTGATGATGGACTGGTCGAGCCACTGCTTGGTTTCGGGGGCGGTGGAGGCTGTGAGGTAATAGGCCGTGAGCAGGGCGGCTTCCGAACTAGAACTTTCGTTGCCGTGCACACCGTAGTTGAGGCTTATAACCACCGGCAGCTTGCCATAGTCGGGCGCGGACTGGGAAGGATCTACCAGGGCCTTACGCTCGGCTTGCAGCTTAGCCAGATTCTGTTGATGTTCCACCGACGTGATGGTAGCCACCACCTGGGGCCGCTCCTCGAACGTCTTGCCCAGCACCCGCAAACTCACCTTGTCAGACACCCGATCCAGCTCACGTAAATACGCCACAATCTGGTCGGAGCGGGTGTAGTGCGAGCCAATAGGATACCCCAAGAACTGCTCGGGGGTAGGGACAGCCGGGTCGAAAGAGCCAGCCGGCGCTTTGGGAAAGTAGAAGCCAATGGAGCCAGCAGTCTGGGCAGCGGCTGGTGCCAGTAGGCCCAAGCCAAGGGTCAAGAGAGCTGTGGAGAAGTATGCTTTTAACATAAAAGTTGAGAGAAAATCAAGAGTCAATAAATGATGGTCCAGAAAGACCGGCAAGCGAGGTCCTCGGGCAAGCATAGCCTAATGCAACCGTTGAAGCCGACTCAAGCCCTTGCTAACCGCCTGCTGTCATTCCGCGCATCAAGCGGAGAGAGGAATCTGGGTACAGATGATGGTTTTTAGTACCCTGGGTTCTGCTCTAAATCCGGGTCAGCCACTAGGTCATTGAAGGGAATCGGGAACAGCCAGCGGCGCTGGTCGGTGACGCCGAGCACCACGCCAGCGCGGCCAGTGCGCACGAGGTTGAACCACCGGTCGGCCTCGAAAGCAAACTCGATGCGCCGCTCGTTTTCGATAGCCAACAGCAGGGCATCGGCAGTGGCAGCCGTACTGGCGGGCACGCCGGCGCGGCTGCGCACGGCATTCAAGTCGGCCCGCGCTTCGGTGAGCTTGCCTTGTTTAGCGCGGGCTTCGGCCCGAATCAGGTACTGCTCGGCTAGGCGCAACACGTAGCTCGGGTCGTCGCGCTGGGCCGACCGGCTATAAAGATTGCCGTACGTGACGCTGGTCCCGGCAATGGTGGTGGTAGCCAGCAAGGCCGAGCGGTTGCCGCCCACCGCAGGGTCGTTGAGCAGGGCAATAGCAGTCGGTACTGGCTGGAAGTTGAATTGCCCGCCCAAGGCACTCGGGAACCAGTTGTTCCACATAGTGTTGGCGTCGGAGTTGCTGAAGGTCAATTCCAGAATGGATTCCCGGCTCAGGAAGGGCGCCGTGGAAATGGTGCGGTAGGGCGTCACCAAGCTATAGTTGGCATTGCCAATTACCTGCGTGGCATTCACTTCCGCTTCCGCCCACTGCTGGCGATAGAGTTGCAAACGGGCGCGCAGGGCGCGGGTGGTGGCTTTCGTGGCCCGGTTGCGGGTGGCTGCTTCGGGCAACAACGCTTCGGCTTCAGTCAGGTCGGCCAGCACTTGGTCGTAGGTTTGAGCAAGCGTGCTGCGGCGCACTTCTTGGCCGTTTTCCTTGGTGCGGGTGGGCGTCAGCACCAGCGGCACACCGCCCCAGCCGCGACCCAAATCGAAGTACACCAAGGCCCGCAGGAAGTAGGCTTCGCCCAGCAGTTGGTTTTTCTCGGCCACGGGCAGCAGCGGGTCCTCGACGGCCGGCAAGGCGGCAATAACGTTGTTGGCGCCGTTGACAGCCTGGTACATCTGCGTCCAGGCTTCGGTAATTAGCACGTTGTCAGCACTGAGCTGGTTCTGGTCGATTTGCAGGAACTGGTTGAGCGTGCCGTTGAAGCGCACGTCTTCGCCGGGCAGAAAGCCGAGCACCGGCCAGTTCAATTGGTAGTACGCTTGCACCCGGTCATAGACGCCGATGGTGGCCGAGCGGGCGCTGCCGGCGTCCGTGATAGCGCGGTCGTCGGGCAGTTGCTGCACCGGCGTGGGCTCCAACAAGTCGTTGCACGCTGATAGTCCTAACGTGGCAGCGGCGGCGTGGAACGCGAAAAGAAGGCGATAGATCGTCTGTTTCATCTAGAGTAATGCTTAGAGTCCGACTGTTACGCCCACCTGAAATGTGCGGGGTTGGGGCACCGTGGCCCAGTCGATGTTTTTGCTGTTTTGCACGCCGCTTTGCGAGTTGATTTCCGGGTCGAGGCCGGAATAAGGCGTGATAGTAAAGAGGTTAGCGGCCTGCACGTACACCCGCAACGAGTTCAGGTGCGCCCGCCCCACCACTTCCTTCGGCACCGTGTAGCCCAGTGTGAGCGTGCGCAACCGCAGGAACGAGCCGTCTTCCAGGTACCGGTCGCTCAAGTTCTGCACCACACCGCCGTAGTTGTTGCTGGCCGCGTTGGTGGTCAGGCGCGGCACGTCGGTTTGGTCGCCGGGCTGTTGCCAACGGTCCAGCTGCTCGCGCAAATAGCCGATGTTGCTTTGCGTGCCGCCGTGCACCAGGAAAAAGCGGTTCATGTTCATGATTTTTGCGCCCTGCTCGAAGTTCAAGAGGAACCCAAAGTCAAAGCCCTTGTAGCTCACCGAGTTGCTCACGCCCCCGAAGAAGTCGGGCCAGGCGTTGCCCACCAGCTTGCGGTCGGCCACCGAGAGTTGCCCGTCGCCGTTCACGTCTTCGTACTCGGCGTCGCCGCTTTCGGGGTTCACGCCGGTTTGGTGGTAGAGCCAGAACGAGTACAGCGGCGCGCCTTCTTCCAACCGGAAAATGTCGCGCGAGCCGGCCGTGATGGGGGCGGCTAGTTTCTCGATCTTGTTCACGTTGCGGGCCAGGTTGAAGGTGGTGCTCCACTGCACCGCGCCCTTGGGCAGCCAGTTAGCCGTCAGCTGCACTTCCACGCCCTTGTTGCTTACGGCCCCATAGTTTTCCACGATGGAGGCAAAACCGGTTTTGCGCGGCACCGGCACATTCAGCAGCAAGCCCGAGGTGTATTTGTCGTAGTAATTCAGTTCGAGTTGCAAGCGGTTTTGCAGCACCGCTGCATCCAGCCCCACGTTCCACTGCCGCGTCGATTCCCAGCTGAGGTTGGGGTTAGCCAGTTGCAAAGGCGCCGTGCCCGGCAAATCCAAGTAGTTGGCCCCACCTTGTACCAACCCCAGCGCGGCAAAGTCGCTGATGCCGGCCTGGTTGCCCGTTTTGCCGACGCTAGCACGCAGCTTGAGCTCCTGAAATACGTTCAGATCTTTGACGAAGCTTTCTTCACCCAGGCGCCAGCCCAGCCCCACGGCCGGAAAGTAGCCCCAGCGCTTATCGGCTCCGAAGCGCGAGGAAGCATCGGCCCGTACGCTTACATCGGCGGTGTAGCGCTGCTTGAAGCTGTAAGTCGCCTTCCCGAAGAACGACAGTAGCCCAGCCTCGGAGCGAGCCGACGAACCCGTTTGGGTGGCCGCCGAAGCAATGCTGGTTAGCTCGTTGCTCGGAAACTGCTGCCCGAACAGGGAGGTGCGCTGAAACGTGTTTTTCTGGATGGTATTACCTACCAGCGCCTGCAACGAGTGGTCGCCGAAGTCCACGTTGTAGTTCAGCGTCTGCTCGTTGAGGAGCGTGATGTCGCGCGAGAGGTAGGACGTGGCCGTGCCGCGCGGCTGTCCGGCCAGAATCAGCGTGTTGTTGAAGTTGTTTTCGTACATCTCGTTGAAGTCGATGCTCCAACTGCTGCGCAAGGTCAGGTTCTTGAGGAAGCGGTACTCCCCGTAGAGGTTTGAGATGCCGCGGGTGCCCACTGCGTCGTTGTTGAGGTTGTCAATCAGCGCCTGGTGGTTGTCGAACGAGCCATACTTGGCATACGAGCCATCGGGGTTGTACACCGGCAGGTTGGTGCGCGGAA
This sequence comes from uncultured Hymenobacter sp., assembly GCF_964242765.1. NCBI lineage: Bacteria > Pseudomonadati > Bacteroidota > Cytophagia > Cytophagales > Hymenobacteraceae > Hymenobacter > uncultured Hymenobacter sp. The sequence goes on along the minus strand of NZ_CAXTBM010000070.1, from coordinate 17,531 downwards.
ACAAGGCCGAGTTGATGACGCCCACCGGGTTGTTGTCGTTGCTGCTTACGTTGCGGTGCGTGCGAGTCAGGGCGGTACTGGTGCCGATGCGCAGCTTGTCGCTCACCGAGTTGTCGAGGTTGACGCGCAAGCTGAACCGGTCGAAATCGGTGGGCCGGGCAATGGCTTCCTGCTTGAAATAGCCCGCCCCGATGTAGAACTGCGTTTTCTCGGAGCCTCCCGCCGCCGACAACTCGTAGCTCTGGGTTTGGGCCGTGCGGAACACGTCGCTCAGCCGGTCGTAGGTTTGCTGCTCTTCCGGCAAGCCGCGCCCGCCGGAGGCTACGGAGTGGTAAGGCAGCAGCGTGGGGTTGCCGCCATCGTTGAGAAACCGCTCATTTTCCAGTTCGGCCAACTCCGGCCCAGTCACTAGCTCGTACTCTTTCGGCGCCTTCGACTGGGCCTGGTAGGTGTTGAAGGTGATGCGGGTTTTGTCGCCGGCCTTGCCGCGCTTGGTGCGAATCAGCACCACGCCGTTGGCCCCGCGCGAACCGTAAATGGCCGTAGCGTTGGCGTCCTTCAACACTTCGATGCTCTCGATGTCCTGCGGGTTCAAATCGGCCAATGGGTTGGAAGCCACTTGGTTGCCGAGGCCAGTGGCTACCAGGTTGGTGTTGTTGATGAACACGCCGTCCACCACGTATAGCGGGTCGTTGCTGGCATTCACGGAGTTGCTGCCCCGGATGCGGATAAACACGCCCCCGCCCGGCACGCCCGAGTTGGCCGATACCTGCACGCCGGGCGCTTTGCCTTGCAAGAGCTGGTCGGGACTGGCGGCCGGAATGTCGCGCAGCTCGTCGCCCTTCACCGAGCTGATGGCGCTGGTCAGGGTTTTGCGGTTCTGCTCACTGTAGCCCGTCACCACCACTTCCGACAGCTGCTTGACGTCGGATTTCAGCGCAATCCGCACCGTGCCCGACGTGACGTTCACCGTCTGGCCCACGTAGCCCACCGCACTAACTACCAAGGTGGTACTGCCTGCGGGCAGACTCAGGGTAAACTGCCCATTAGGATCAGTGGAAGCGCCCACCGTAGTGCCTTTAACGACCACCGTTACGCCCGGCAAGGGGCTGCGGTCGGTGGCATCGAGGATGGTGCCCGTCACGGTTTGCGCCGTCTGGGCGAAACCTGTACTAGCAAAGCTCAGCAAGGCAATGGGCACAGCCCCAAGAGTAGATAATTTCATATGAAAGAAGAGTGTAGTGACAAATGAAGCCCGCTCGGTTTGGCGCTGTCCGGCGGCATTAAGCCGCGCCTGTGGGGGTGCTGCGGCCGCCGCCTACCTGCCGGTATTAGCTTATTAGAGCGCTTTAAGTGCGTGAAAACTTGAAATACGGGACTTGTCTCCGGCCCGACCTTGGGCGTCGTTAGGCGAAATCCGGCGGGGAAATTCGGCGGAAAACGGGTTGCGAAGCGAAGTATTTGCTGCCCCCGGAAGTGCTTGGCCACCACGTTGGTAACCAATATATAAGGGGCGAGAGGAGGCCAGCGGGGCACAGTAGTGCCCGGGTGCGGGGTAGCTGACGGGCACGCTACCGCCTTCCGCTACAACGAGCAAACAAGAAGGAAAAAGGGAAGTACCCGGTCCTTAGCAGCTCATGCCCATCATCCGCATACAGACGATCGGACGCATGAAGCCACAACACCCATGCTGTACGGCAGCGCGGGTGACGAATGGGACGGCAAAGCTGGTGAAGGTGCTCACGGCGTTGTTGTTTTTATATGGTCAGGACTTGGCACCGTTCCGGATGTTCCGGGGGTTGTCGGCGGTTCATAGAGCCTGTCTCTCCGCGCCTCTGTATAAAAACAATCCTTTACTTTATTGGAAAGAATTGATGTTGCAAATGTAGGCGAGCATTTTTTAGAAATCCAAATTTATTTTTCTTCTATAGTGCTTCGGAAATTCATTGGGGCAAGCAAGTTCCTGGAAGATTCACACTCGGATTGTTGCGCCGTATCGGCCGCCGCATTATCTGACCTCTACTTCACTCGTAAGTAAGCATGTATGGCTTGCTCTTTAGGCAGGTGGCCTTATGCTATCTTTTTTGCCTTGCTTTTAGCGAAATCAAGCTTTGTCAGCGGCGCAGCCAGGGAAAAACCAAAACATTCTTTAAAAGGTAACTAGTGATTACCGTTGTTTGGGCGCCTGCTGAAACTCCACCGCAACAAGTTTTGGCGTCACTTTCTGTATTTCACCTGGCCCTTTGTGGCAACTCGCTATCCACTTTGTTTGCATGAAACTTCTTCACCTCCTACTCGCAGTTTTATTGCTTCGCTCGGCTGTATCTCTCCAGGCCTGGGCGGCCCCGCCTCATAGTATCGAGGCTGCCAAAAAAACCGGGGCCATTGCGCGGATCGACCCCACTTTCTGGTGGGTGGGGATGAAGAACCCCGAGTTGCAGTTGCTCGTGCACGGTCCGGGAATAACTGAAAGCCAAGTGGCTTTGGCCAGTTACCCCGGGGTGTCCCTCAACGGCATGCAGCGACTGCAAAGCTCCAATTACCTGATAGTTAATCTCACCATCAGCCCTTCAGCTCAGCCGGGCAAGCTCAAGCTGACTTTCACAGGCAAAACCAAAACCACCTACGAGTACGAGTTGCGCCCCCGCGTAACCGGCGACAAAAGTCGGGTACAGGGCATCACGAGCGCAGACTTCATCTACTTTCTGATGCCGGACCGCTTCGCCAACGGCAATCCTCAAAACGACATCATTAAAGGCACACGCCAACACACGATTGCGCGCGACTCGATGTACGCCCGCCACGGCGGCGACCTGAAGGGCATCGAACAACACTTCGACTATCTTAAGTCGATGGGCGTAACCGCAATCTGGCCCACGCCGGTTGTTGCGAATGACATGCCCAAGGCCAGTTACCACGGCTACGCGCTAACCGATTATTACGCCATCGACCCGCGCTACGGTACCACCGAAGAGTACCGCCAATTTGTGTTGCACGCGCACCAGCAGGGCTTGAAAGTGGTGCATGATGTAGTGCTCAACCACATGGGTAGCTATAACTACTTGTTTCTGGATCAGCCCGCGCCGGACTGGTTTCACCAGTGGCCCACGTTTACGCGCAGCAACTACAATAATGCGCCTCTCAACGACCCCTACGCTTCCCAGGCCGATACCAAGCTCTACAACGAAGGCTGGTTTGACACCAGCATGCCCGATATCAACCAAGCCAACCCCTTGGTAGCCAACTACCTGATTCAAAACTTTCTGTGGTGGGTGGAATATACTGGCCTCGACGCATACCGGATTGATACCTACCCGTATTCTGATCCGCAGTTTCTGCTGAAGTGGGGGCAGGCCTTGCTGGACGAATATCCACAACTCGGGTTGTTTGGCGAATCGACGGTGCACAGCCCGGCCCAGGAAGCGTTTTTTGTGCGCAACGTATTCCAGCCAGTGAATTCTTTTAAAGGCAATTTGCCAAGTGCCCTCGACTTCCCCCTGAACGGGGCAATTGGGGAAGCCTTAAACCGGGAGCACGCCGACATCAGCAAGTTGTATTACGCACTACAGGCCGACTGGATGTACCAGGACCCCACCCGCAACGTCATCTTCCTCGACAACCACGACCAAAATCGTTTCTATTCGGTAATCGGCGAAGATTTCAACAAGATGAAGATGGGGCTGGCTTGGCTTTTCACTATGCGCGGCACCCCACAGCTTTACTACGGCACGGAGTTGCTAATGAAGAACTTCGCTAACCCCGACGGACTGGTGCGCGCCGACTTTCCTGGCGGCTGGATGCAGGACCCACGCTCGGCCTTTACAACTGCCGGCCGCACAACGCAGGAAAACGAGGCTTTCACGTATGTCCGCACGCTCGGCACTTACCGCAAAACGCACCCGGTGCTGCACACCGGCAAACTGATGCAGTTCATCCCGCAGGACGGTATCTACACGTACTTCCGCTATGATGGGCAAGGCAACACGGTGATGGTGCTCATGAACAGCAACAAGGAAACAAAAGGCGTAGATTTGACGCGCTTTGCCGAGCGGTTAACTGGCTACTCGTCGGCTCTAGATGTGTTAACCGGGGCCACTATTGCCAACCTGAAAACGGCGCAAGTACCCGCCTCCACAGCCTTGGTATGGGAGCTACGAAAATAAGGTTGGACTACTTCCCCAGGCAGCTTAGCCACTGCTAAGGCAGATCAGGCTGGTTAGGGCCAGATGTGGTCCTCTCTTGTTTTCATTTTTACTAACAGTTCCCTGCACAAGGCAGTGCCCGTAGAGTGCTTGGGCTGAGTTAGCACCTGCTTTGGCGTGACCGTCGTGCATAGCTGAACTTTATTGCTATTGGTCGCGCCTGGTGCCACTAAAAAATAACGAGAACTAGGCAGGGCCTGTTGGCCACCCTGTTCCGCGTGGCTTTGAACTACTGCTTAGCTTGGTGCAAGCGAGAGTAACAAACGGATGCAGGATCGGGAAATGGAAAGAGGTATGCGGCAGCTAGCTGCTACCAGACGGCGTATAAATTCCAGCTGATGTGCATCAAAATGGGCACCCACAGTGAGCGGGTGTAGTAGCGAGCTAAGCCGAGCAACAAGCCAAAACCGAAGATGATGCTTATCACCACGAGGGTGTAGTCGCTATGCAGCAGCGACCAGCCTGCGGCGGTTACTGCCACCACCACACCAACCGGCAGGCCCGCCGTCCGCAGGCGCGAAAAAATGGCGCCCCGCACCACCAGTTCCTCGGCCAGAGGCCCAAGCACGCCCACGCCCAACACGCGAGCCAGCGATACCCATAGGGGTTGCGCTTGCCAAGAACCGAAGTTGAACGGTCCGCGCCAGGGCAGCACGTAGTCTGTAAGGAGCATCCAAGCTAGAGTCAAGGTCAGCCACAGCAGCAAGGAGCGAAGCGGTGGACGGACGAAACCCAGGTCCTGCGTTAGAGACAGGTTCCGCACGCGGCTTATTACCAGTATGAGAGCAACAGCAGCTAGGGGCAAGAGTACTTTGGCGGCCGGGTTGCCCGCAGACAGAACGCTAGCGGATAGCAGAAGGAGCATGTAGCGAAGAGCAAGATGTAGTTTAGCAGACTAACTCCCGTCTACAGGGTTGCACGGCAGCGAGCAACTCTTTTACTACCCGTAAGCTGCTCGTGTAATTGCTTCTAGGTTTGGTGGAAACGCGAGAAGTTGGAACCTCTTTAAGCGAAGGGCTCATCAAGCTAACGACCCGAATTGATAGTACTAACCGTTTGCACAGCCGGAAGAACCGGGCAGAGCGTATCGAGAGGTGGCGAAGCACTAGCTAAGCAGACCGGTACGCGGAATACAGGAGAACTTGATCAGAACAGCCTATCGTTTTCGGCATGCCAATTGCTATATGCTTATTTTTATAGTATTGACTTTTATGGAGAAAAACTACCAAGTAATTGTGGAAGGGCCGTCAAAATTTATTCTTGTTACGGTGTGTTGCTTCGTACTAGGCGCCTGCCTGGCCGTGGAATCTTTCTTATTTTGAGTGCAAGACAACTAGTGGACAATAAGCAAACGCGCATTACGACCGACAATGCGGATTAGGTAATGCCGAGGGTAAAGTGCCATGGCCGTATTTGCCGAGGCAACGGCGAAAATCAACATAATTAGAACCTGCCGTACCGATTCCCTTTTAGAATTAAAAGTGCTGTGTCTTGCCCCTACAGAACGGCTATCGGTTACTTGCGTATAGAGGGTTTATACGTGTTGGGCTCTATTCGCCTAGCCAGTCTTGCTTTAACAAATGCTTTTTTCTCCTCCCTCCGTTGCGCCTTCACACCTAGCTCAGTCGGAGGAGTCTGCTGGGCTGGAGTATGAGTTACACCTGTTCATCGCTGGCACTTCACCCCGCTCAGAAACTGCCCGGCGCAATCTCGAAGCCATCTGTGCTCGCTACCTGCCAGGTCGGCATTCGCTCGCCATCGTGGACTTACACCAGCAGCCGGAACGGGCCGATCAAGACCAAATTTTAGGCGTGCCCTGCCTAGTCAAGAAACGTCCGGGCTTAGTGCGCCGACTGGTCGGCGACCTTTCCGACCACGAGCGGGTGCTTAAAGCGTTGGGGTTGTACTAAGGAGCGTACTTATGCCTTATAATAGCTCGCTTGAGTTCCACACTCCGGCCGGTACCATCATCGGGTGGCGTGACGGTGCCGTGGTGCGGGCTTCCGGAATTCGCTACGCCCGTGCCTCACGGTTTCAACCCCCAGTTGCCGAGCCAGTAGCGGCTACACCTGTTCTCGCGACTTCCCCAGCCCCGGCGTGCCCGCAAGTGGCCGACCCGCGGTTGGCTCTGGCCTTTGGGGACTTTCATACCGACGCCACCTTCGACGAAGACTGCCTGCGGCTTTCTCTCACGCTGCCCGCCGACCGGCAGCCCGAGGAACTACTGCCCGTTATTGTGTGGGTGCACGGCGGTTCGTACGTTACGGGCGCCGGCGACGTGCCCCTCTACGACCCGGTGGCCCTGGTGAGCGAGCAACGAGTGGTATTCGTCGCCGTGACGTACCGGCTCGGCCTGCTGGGCTTTCTCGGCAGCGCAGGCGGCACGCCGCCTAATCTAGGGTTGCTAGACTTGCGGGAAGCCTTGGGCTGGGTGCAACGCAACATCGCCGCGTTTGGAGGCAATCCGTCCTTGGTGACCTTGCTGGGGCATTCCTCCGGTGCGGACGCCATTGCGCACCTAATGGTTGCGCACGGGACGGCTGGCTTGTTCCGGCGCGTAATCCTGCACAGCGCCCCGCTGGGCCTCGCGCGCAATCGTCAAGCCATGACCCGGGCCATGACCGCCGCGGCGGGCACGTTTGAGCCTACTGCCACCGTTGAAGAAGTGCTGGCCCGCGAAGACGTCGTTACCAAAGCCGTGCGCCGGTTTGGGTTGAAAAGCGGGATGCCGTTCGGCACGCAGTACGGCGCGTACCCGTTGCCCGCCGAGCCCGACATTGAGCAGGCCTGGAAAGCGGTAGCTCCCACAATAGACATGCTAATTGGGGCAACGGCCGAGGAAACCCGGTTTTTTGCGGTCATTGACCCCAAGTTTCGTTGGCTGGGACGAATGCCTTTCGTTGGTGCGCAGCTCGCACGCCTGCTAGTCCGCGTCAGCTCAAACCTAATTTATCTGGGGCCTGCCAAAGTATTTGCCCGCCGCCATGCCCGGGCGGGTGGGCGAGCGTACCAATTTTTGGTACTCTTCCAACCCGCTGGCGCTACGTTTGGAGCAGCGCACACCGTGGATTTGCCTCTCTTGCTCGGCACGCCGGCCAGTTGGGGCGCTACTCCGCTGCTGAACAGCGCGAAGTGGGAGGAGATTGATCAGGCTGGACGGCAGGTACGACAGCTATGGATGGATTTTGCGCGTACGGGCTTGTTGCCGGCCCGCGTGAATGTTCCGGGAGTGCTGCGTCTCAATCAGGTGTAACTAGGCTTTTGAATATCTATTAATCAGGATTTTTTCTGCCTAATTCGCCGGCATTGCTCGGAAACCAGTGCTATTAGCTCGGTAAGCCGGGTTGTAGCCTGTGTGGAAGCTGCGCCAGCGGTGGCAGGGCGTAAACAGGGCCGGTTACTACGCCAGGTAGCCTCTGCCTCTGAATGGCTAGGCAAATCACGACCGGTCGATAAAGCCGCTCTTGGCACAAAATGAAAATCGAGCACCTCTCCAAGGCGCATTGCTGAAGCAGTTAACTTGTTAGCTTCTGTGCAACTGCGGCGCAGTTGCTGTTACTCTGCGCCGCGCGGCTAGCGGCGCAGTTTGGTAATCGCTAAAATTGTTTCGCACGTTTTTTTGGCAAATAAGTACGCTGTTCTGCGTACTTGATAACGAATATGACTTTACGTTGATTGCAACTTGGCGGAGCTATAAATCTCAGAGGGCAGTTTTATCTTTGCTTCCTAAGATGAGACCAGTCGTAGCCCTTTTTCTGAGTTTACTGATGCTCGTGGGTGGCTTGATGCCGCAGAACGACGTGGAAGAACTGAGCAAACTCCCGCAGTTGGTTCAGCATTTCCAATACCATCGTTCGTCTCAGGACGGGCAGTTGTCTTTCGGGCAGTTTATGAGCATGCACTATGGCGCAGCAAGCAGCCCGGTGTTCTATTGCCCGTCCTCGCCTGAGCACGACAAGCTCCCCTTGCGCGGACAACACAATTGCCCCAACCTGGAATACCTGGTACCGGCGGCTCGCTTGTTAGTGCCTTTGCAGCAGCGGGCCTGGTGCCGTGCAACGTATCAACTTGCTGACGCACCGCGATACACGTTTGCCTTTCAGCTTGCTCTTCTAGAACCTCCCCGCGCCCAACCCGCAGGTACTTTGGCATTCTGTTAGGCCGACAAACAGCGCTCAGCTGGTAGGTTCTTTCTTGCTCCTGGGCCTTGCCAAAGGGGCCTTGCGGTGGCGGCTTTTTCTGCCGCGCACATGGCCCTGGGTTATGGGCCTTCTCTTTTTACTTACTCTTTCGCGCCTTTCTGCCACTCCGGCAGCCGGACCCCTGGTAGACTGCGCTCTAGCGTGAGCTGTCTAGTAGGGCACTGCGGCGCTAATTCTTACTCTATGCTTTCCAGAATCATTGCGGCCAGCATCCGCAACAAGCTCTTCGTGGCCCTGTTCGTGGTGGCCCTGATGGCCTGGGGGGGCTACTCGGCGCTGCACCTACCGCTCGACGCCATTCCCGACATCACTAGCAACCAGGTTCAGGTTATCACCCAATCGCCGGCCCTAGCGGCCCAGGAGGTGGAGCAGTTGCTCACTGTGCCGCTGGAGTTGCAACTGCGCACCGTGCCGGGCGTGCAAGAAATCCGCTCCACCTCGCGCTTTGGTTTGTCGGTCATTACGGTGGTCTTCGACGACGACATCGACACGTACCGCACCCGCCAGCTGGTGGCCGAAAAGCTTAAATCGGCGGAAAGTAGCTTGAGCCCCGACATGGGCCGGCCGGAAATGGCTCCCATCACGACGGGGCTAGGTGAAATCTATCAGTATTCCTTGCGCGTGGCGCCGGGCTACGAGCACAAATTCTCGCTGGCTCAACTGCGGGAGGTGCAGGACTGGATTGTCAAGCGGCAACTCTCCGGCGTGCCAGGCGTGGTGGACGTAAGCTCGTTCGGGGGGTATGTGCGCCAGTACGAGGTAAGTGTGGCGCCCGACCAACTCAATGCTGCCGGGGTTTCGTTGGCCGAGCTGTTTGCCGCCCTGCAAGCCAACAACGCCAACACGGGCGGTTCTTACCTCGAACACGGCCCCAACGCCTACTTTATCCGGGGCGAGGGGCGGGTCAGCTCTTTGCAAGACATCGGCAACATCGTTGTCAAGCAGTCCGGTACCACGCCTTTGTTGGTGCGCGACGTGGCCACCGTGCGCTTCGGCCATTCGGTGCGCTACGGGGCCATGACCCGCAACGGGCAGGGTGAAACGGCCGGTGGCATTGTGCTCATGCTCAAGGGAGCATCCTCCGAGGAAACCATCCGGGGCGTTAAGGCGCAGGTAGCCGTCATTCAGCAGACCTTGCCCAAGGGCTTGTCTATTGTGCCGTTTCTGGACCGCACCAAGCTTATCGACAAGGCCATTCACACGGTGAGCACCAACCTGCTGGAAGGCGGGGTTATTGTGGTAGCGGTGCTGCTGCTGCTGCTGGGCAACCTGCGTGCTGGTCTGGTGGTGGCCAGCATGATTCCTTTGTGCATGCTCTTTGCGCTGGGCATGATGCGCACCTTCGGGGTGTCAGCCAACCTGATGAGTTTAGGCGCCCTGGATTTCGGTTTGATCGTCGATGGCGCCGTCATTATTGTCGAGGCCATGATTTTCCAGCTCGTGCACTACCGGGCGCAATCGGCCACCGAAACCATGAATGAAGTGGCCGAAACGGCGGCTACGCGCATGATGCGCTCGGCCTTGTTTGGGCAGCTCATCATCCTGATTGTGTACTTCCCCATTCTGGCTTTGACTGGCATCGAGGGCAAGATGTTTCGGCCCATGGCCCTGACGGTGAGTTTTGCCATCCTCGGGGCCATGCTGCTGTGCTTGACCTACGTGCCGGCCGTTGCCGCCTGGGTGCTGCGCAAGGACATCAAGGAAGAGGGCACTTTGGCAGACCGGCTTATGAAGTTTCTCTACCGCGGCTACCAGCCGCTGATTTATGGGGCGCTGCGCTTCCGCAAAACGGTGGTCGGCGCGGCGTTGGGGCTGCTGGCGTTGGCCGTGGGCATCTTCCTGCGGATGGGCGGCGAATTCGTGCCCCAACTTGATGAGGGCGACTTCGCTGTGTACGTGGGGCTGCCGCCGGGCTCTTCGCTGGCTCAGACTATTGCCACTACCACCAAAGTGCAGCAGGTTTTGCTCAGGCAGTTTCCGGAAGTGGAGCAGGTGGTGGGCAAAGTGGGCACCTCGGAAATTCCCACTGACCCGATGTCATTGGAAGACTCCGACCAGATTGTGGTGCTCAAAGACCAGAGTCAGTGGACCTCGGCCCACTCGCGCGAGGAGTTGGCCGGCAAGATGCAGTTGGCGCTGGCGGGCATTCCCGGTATTACGCTGGAGTTTCAGCAACCCATCCAGATGCGCTTCAACGAACTGATTTCCGGCGTCAAGTCCGATATCAGCATCAAAATCTACGGCGACGACTTGGGCGTGCTCTATGAAAAAGCCAACCAGGCTGCTGCCCTGATTCGGCCGCTGGCCGGCGTAGGCGATTTGAAGGTGGAGCAGATTGCGGCCCTACCTCAAATGCGCGTAACCTATGACCGCCAGAAGCTGGCTCGTTACGGACTGAACGTGGCCGACCTGAACACCTTGTTGCGCGCCTCGTTTGCCGGCGACGTGGCCGGGCAGGTCTACGAAGGCGAGCGGCGCTACGACCTAGTGGTGCGCCTGGACTCCGCCCACCGGCGTAGCCTGGGGGATTTAACCAACCTCTACGTTGACCTGCCAAGTGGGCAGAAGGTGCCACTGGCGGAAGTGGCCACGGTAGCTTTTCGGAATGCCCCCACCCAGGTGTCGCGCGACAACGCGCGGCGGCGCATCAACATCGGCGTCAATGTGCGCAACCGGGACGTGGAAAGCCTCGTGAACGAGATTCAAGAGAAGCTTACTTCTCAACTGCCCTTGCCGGTCGGCTACACCTTAACCTACGGCGGCCAATTTGAGAACCTACAGCAGGCCAAGTCGCGCTTGCAGATTGCCGTGCCCGTGGCGCTGGGGTTGATTTTTTTGCTGCTCTACCTCTCGTTTCGTTCTCTCAAGCAAGCCGCGCTTATCTTCACGGGTATTCCGCTGGCGGCCATCGGGGGCATCCTGGCTTTGTGGCTGCGCGGCATGCCGTTTAGTATTTCGGCTGGGGTGGGCTTTATTGCCCTGTTCGGGGTGGCTGTGCTCAATGGTATCGTGCTGCTGGCCAGCGTCAACGAATTTGCCAGCACCGGCGTGCGCAGCGTCCGCACACGGGTGTTGGAAGCCACCGCCGAGCGTTTCCGCCCGGTGCTGCTGACCGCCGCCGTGGCGTCGTTGGGCTTTTTGCCGATGGCCCTCTCCTCCTCGGCCGGGGCAGAAGTGCAAAAACCCTTGGCGACGGTGGTTATCGGAGGGCTGATTTCAGCCACATTGCTTACTCTGGTGCTGCTGCCGGTACTCTACACGCTCTTCACCAAAGATGGGGAGCCCAGCCCCACCGACGACGAAACTTTCGTTCAACCAGTGCCCCAACTAACAGCCGGTGCCCACCGCGGGGTAGGGGTTTTGCTGCTGGTGGGCCTCGGGCTAACCGGGCTGCCGGCTCATGCCCAAACAACTCCCCCTACGGTGGCCTTGCCGGCTCCGGGTACGCCGCTCACTTTGGCGCAAGCCTTGCAAACGTGCTTGCAACAGAGCTTGCTGGTGCGGACTTCCGCGCTGGAAGTAACCCGGCAGCGGGCCCTAACCCGCACCGGCTACGACTTGCCCCGCACCCTGGTTGACGTTCAGTACGGGCAAATCCAGGGGCCACTCAACGATAGGAGCATCAACGTCATTCAGCAGACTTCCCTGCCGGTTTTGTACGCGGCCCAGCGCAAGCTGTTGAAAAGCCAAGCCATGACGGCGGAGCAGCGCGGCCGCCTGCAACAGCGAGAGCTAACCCAGCAGATTCGCAGTGCCTACTACCGCCTGCTCACCGACTATCGGCGGGCCGCCTTGCTGCGCCAACAAGACAGCCTTTACCGGCGGGCGGCGCGGGCCGCCGCCGTGCGCTACCGCACCGGCGAAACCAACCGCCTAGAGCAGGTGTCGGCGGCGGCCCGGGCGCAGGAGTTGCAAAACCGGTTGGCTACGCTGTATACTCAACTGCTGGTGCAGCGGCAGCAGCTAGGAATACTGCTTAACGCGGGCGGCATGCCGGTGAGCATCGACACGACCGCGCAGCTGGTGGCGCCGCTAACAACGGCCGATACGGTGTCCCTCTCCGCTCAAACCAACCCGACGCTGGGCTTGCTGCAACAGGAAGTGGCCGCGAGCCAGCAGCAAACCCGCGTGGAGCAGTTGCGCCGGCTGCCCGATATCCGCGCCGGCTATTTCAACCAGTCTATCAACCACGAAGGGGGCTTTCAAGTCGGTCAGGTTGGCTTGTCGTTGCCCTTGCTGGGGGGCGTGCAAAAAAGCCGGGTGGCGGCGGCCCGCATTGCCGAGCAGGTGGCCAGTAATCAGCTTACTTACGCCCACGCTCAACTGGCGGGCCAGCTGGCCGGCTTGCGGCAGCAGCTAACCCGCGCCCGCGCCTCGCTCACGTATTACGAGCAAACTGCGCTGCCTCAGGCCCGCCTGATCTTGAGCACGGCCGAGAAAAGCCTCCGGGCCGGGGACATCGACTACGTGACTTACGTGGTCAACACCGAGCCCGCCTGGCAGATCCAAGAAGCCTACCTGGCGCAGGCCACGCAATACAACGAATATGTTTTCGCGCTGCAAGCGCTATCCGGTCCCGAGGCGCAGTAGCGCTGGTGCCTTTCAAGAATTTTCTCATGAACCTTCCACTCGTTTCAATGCTACTGACTTCAGCCTTGCGCTGGTCGGCAAGCCGTTATTTGCTTTATGCCGCCCTGCTACTTACGGCGGGCACTTTTTCTGCTTGTCAAACCAAAGGCGAACCCGCCACCGCGCCTACTGACGCGCCCAAGAGTGAGTTGAAGCCGGTGCCTGCCACTACTCAGGAGCTAACCATCAGCCCGGCGCAGTACGCGGCGGCGGGCATCACCACTGGCGGCTTCACCCAGCAGAACATGACCACCGATGTGCTAGCCAACGGCGTGCTCGACGTGCCACCCCAGAGTCAGGTTTCCATCAGTGCCGTGATGGGCGGCTATGTGCAGCAAGTAAAAGTGCTGCCGGGCCAGTTTGTGGCCAAGGGCGCCGTAGTGGCCGTGCTGCGCCACCCCGACTATTTGAAGCTGCAACAGGAATATCTACAGGCCCGGGCCCGCCTCACGTTTCTGCGCCAAGAACTCGCCCGGCAGCAGGAGCTGGACGCCGAAGACGTGGGCGCCAAGCGCCGGCTGCAACAGGCTCAGTCCGAGTTTGCGACCGAACAAGCCACCGAACGGGCCCTGGCCGGGCAACTGCACCTACTGGGTCTAGCACCTGAGCGCCTACGGGCCACGTCGCTCACGCCCAGCGTTGCCTTGACAACTCCAATTGGCGGGTATGTGAAAGCCGTCAGCATCAACCCCGGCCAGTTCGTCAACCCGCAGGACGTGCTGGTGGAAGTTGTGGACCGCACAGGACTGCACCTAGAGCTAAAAGTGTTTGAGAAAGACATTGCGCAAGTGCATAAAGGCCAGCGGGTGCTTTTCAAGATTCCTAACAGTCGACTGGACCGGGAGTTGGAAGCGCGCGTGATTCTGGTGGGGCAGGCCTTCGACAACGATGCGCGCACTGTTAGCGTGCATGCCCACCTAGAGCAGAAATCGGCCTTTCTGCTGCCCGGCCAGTATGTAGCCGCCCGCATCCAAACCGAGGGGGCCCGGGAGCAGACCTTGCCCGAGGAAGCCGTAATTCAGGCCGGGGAGTTGAGCTACATCTTCGCCCGAGAGGGAACGGCCCGCACGGGATACCGCTTCCGGCGCTACAAGGTGAAAACCGGTTCCATTCAGCACGGCGACGTGGCTATTATGCCATTGGAAACGTTGCCCGATACCACGCAGCTTGTGCGGCGCGGCGCCTATTTCCTGCAAGCAGAGTTCACTAAAGGACAGCAGCAGGAATAAATGCTAGGTTACGAGTGCAGAAGCTGAGCAGAATAAAAGCCAACCCCTTACCTCGGGCTGAGCTGTTGCAATGCTAATATTCCTCCTGCTAGGGCACGTTTAAAAAGCAAGCTTGCCCTTAGCAGCCGGTTAATCCACCTATTTCCATAGCATTTGGCTCGGATAAGGCAGGACAAGAAAGTGCAAAAGCTCGCTCTCGTGCTATTTGTAATATAGCAGCAGGGCTCTATTTTTACAGCCAAGTTCCCTTCTTGTGCTCTTGTTCATGATCTTAGCTGATTTACTGGAAGTAGGCTTTCGGGATTCGTTGGAGTGCCCCCCGGCTTGGCAACACAAAGGGCAGGTGGTGTGTCGCCACTTCGGCTCCGCCCTCATCAGTATCCTTTGGTACGCCGATTCCGCCGAAATTGAAGTGCTGGTCGGGGATGTAAACACGCCATTGCTGCATTTCCGCTCCGCTTTGCTGACCCTTTCGCATTTGCAGTCGCTGCTGCGGGACTACTGGCCCGCGAGCGAATAAGCGAGCAAACCTCGACAAGCACCGCCTATAACAGAGCTGTACCAGTGTCCCTAGCCTGCGGGCCACCCTTACCCAGCCCGATAACTCCATCAGGCCCTTGCCTGCCCAACTGGCGGCACCTGTACACTGACCGGCCCCGCTGACTTGTTTTGGGACCGTGGGGGCTCGTATGAACCGAGAATATCAGTTTGATCTGGCTGCGCCAAAAGCTGCTACTAATCTTTGGGCTGACTTCGTTGACCTTCCGGGTGTCGTGGGGGATGCACTCAGGCTTGGCTATCAAAGGCACCATTGATTCAACCTTGAACACACGGTTGCTTTCGGGGAATACAGTAGTAACAGCGGTGCTAAAGCAGCAAGGCGGCCCGGAGCAGGTCGTCTTGGTTACGCACGAAATAGGTATGCTTTTATTCCCTCAAAGGCGAGTGACTCCCGCCAAAGTAAAAGGCTGTCTGAAATCTAATTTCAGACAGCCTTTTACTTCAATAGTAAACTCGCAGTTAAAAATTATCTAATGCGGCGTTTAACGTGGCACTGGGGCGCATGGCTTCTTCAACTTTCTGAGTATCCGGACGGAAGTAGCCGCCTAAGTCAACGGGTTTACCTTGGGCGGCTACTTGCTCTTCTACAATCTTATTCTCATTCGAAGTAAGCTCTTCCGCCAGTGAAGAGAACTTCGCTTGGAGGTCCTGGTTTTTGGTTTGCTCGGCCAACGCCTGTGCCCAATATAAAGCCAGGTAAAAATGACTGCCCCGGTTGTCGATGCCGCCTACTTTCCGGGAAGGTGATTTGTCGTTTTCCAGGAACTTGGCATTGGCTTGGTTCAGTGTTTCGGCGAGTACCTGGGTTTTTTCGTTGTTGGTTTTAAAGGCCAGATCCTCCAAGGAAACAGCTAGGGCTAAAAACTCACCCAACGAATCCCAACGCAGGTAATTCTCTTCCATGAATTGCTGCACGTGCTTCGGCGCCGAGCCGCCGGCCCCGGTTTCGAACAACCCGCCGCCATCCAACAACGGCACAATCGACAGCATTTTGGCGCTGGTACCCAATTCCAGGATGGGAAACAAGTCGGTCAGATAATCGCGCAGCACGTTGCCGGTTACCGAAATGGTGTCTTTCCCGGCCTTGGCCCGCTCGCAGGTGTAGCGCATCGCTTCTACCGGCGACATTATCTGAATATCCAACCCGGCGGTATCATGATACTGCAAGTAACGCTCCACTTTCTCGATTAAATTGGCGTCGTGGGGGCGGTTTTTATCGAGCCAGAAAATAGCGGGGGTGTTGGTAATTCGGGCTCTGGTTACCGCCAGTTTCACCCAGTCCTGCACCGGCAGATCTTTGGTCTGGCACATGCGCCAGATATCCCCTTCCTCTACCGAATGTTCCATCAAGGTAATGCCAGCGGCATCCACCACCCGAACCGTACCACTCTGGGCTATCTGGAAAGTTTTGTCGTGCGAGCCGTATTCTTCGGCCTTCTGCGCCATCAGGCCAATGTTGGGCACGGTGCCCATGGTGGTTACGTCGAAGGCGCCATTTTCTTTGTGAAACCGGATTACTTCCTGGTAGATACCGGCATAGCTGCGGTCCGGAATCAGGGCTTTGGTGTCCTGCAACTTGCCGGCAGTGTCCCACATTTTGCCGGAAGACCGGATGGCGGCCGGCATGGAAGCATCAATAATTACGTCGCTGGGCACGTGCAGATTGGTTATTCCTTTATCGGAATCAACCATGGCCAGGGCCGGACCGTTTTGGTAGGCGGTCTGTAAGTCAGCTTCTATTTCAGCTCGTTGGCTTTCGGGTAACGCTTTAATCTTGGCATACACATCACCCAAGCCATTATTGGGATCTACGCCCAGTTGGGTGAACACGGCCGCGTGCTTCTGGAATACATCCTGAAAGAAAACCGTAACGGCATGGCCAAACATAATCGGGTCCGATACCTTCATCATAGTTGCTTTCAGGTGCAGCGACAACAAAGCGCCTGTGCTCTTGGCATCGGCAATTTCTTTCTCGAAAAAGGCCCGCAAAGCCCGCTTGCTCATTACGGAAGCGTCTATCACTTCGCCAGCCTTCAGGGCTAGCTTTTCCTTCAGGGGTTTGGCGTTGCCATCGGCAGCTACAAATTCGATTTTTACGTCGCCGGCCTGCTCCATTACCACCGACTTTTCGCTGCCGTAAAAATCGCCTTCACTCATGTGGGCCACGTGGGTTTTCGAGTCGGGGCTCCAGGCGCCCATGGAATGCGGGTGCTTTTTGGCATATTGTTTTACCGCATCGGCCACCCGCCGGTCAGAGTTTCCTTCTCTTAACACCGGGTTCACCGCGCTGCCCAACACTTTGGCATATCGGCTTTTAACTTCTTTCTCGGCCTCGCTCTGCGGATCGGCCGGATAGTCGGGGATGTTGTATCCCTGCGACTGTAGTTCTTTTATAGCCGCGGTCAGTTGCGGAATAGAGGCACTGATATTGGGCAACTTGATAATGTTTGCTTCCGGGGTTTTGGCCAGTTCTCCCAGATAAGCTAAATCATCATTCTGTTTTTGGTCTTCAGTGAGGTTTTCTGGGAAGGTAGAAAGGATTCGGCCGGCCAGAGAAATATCCCTGGTTTCAACAGCAATGTCAGCGGCCCGCGTAAACGTTTCAACGATGGGCAAAAAAGAATAAGTTGCCAGAGCCGGCGCTTCATCCGTTATGGTGTAAATGATTTTTGCTGTTTTGGTCTCCATTCTGTTCTGTTGAGTTAGAG